>NZ_QTPZ01000006.1:0-247946 GCF_003853505.1 Burkholderia sp. Bp9015 | reverse complement strand
TTTAAAGAGCATTTCTGCGAGGACCCGGAGGCTTTCTCAGCAGCGCTGCGTTTTCAGCAGCAGAGAAGCGAGATTATCAACCGTTTTTTAAAACTCGTCAACAACTTTTTTAACTACTTCGTTGCGACGACTACGGTTTAATTTCGTACGCACTGGAGTCGATAAAACCGACTTCAACAGCACCGCTTCCCTTCTTCCCCCCGCGCTGCGTTTCCGTTAGCGCGAAAGAGGCGTGATTCTAAGCACCTGCCCCGGTCTCCGCAACCCCTTTTGTGAAATATTTTTGACGTGCTAGGCCGGGAGCCGCTGAACCGCCCTAGTGGTCATAGATAAGCGGCACGGCAAGAGCAGCCTCGGTCGCCCGTGAACCGCCCCGCCGCAGCGAACTCAACCTTCCGTCGATTACCGCCCAACCATCGCCCTCACCACGCCGTCCCGTCGAATCAGTCCGTGATACAGCGCCGCCGCGAAGTGCGCGAGGAACGTCAAGAAGAACAGATAGGCCAGCACGCGATGCGCGACCCGGAGCCAGGCGAACGCAACCGGATCAGCCGCAACGATCGCCGGCAACTGCACGCCGCCGCCCAAGGTCACCGGATACCCGCCAGCCGACAGCATCGCCCACCCGATCAGCGGCATCGCCAGCATCAGCGCATACAGCACCAGATGCGACCCATGCGCGGCAACCTTCTGCCACCAAGGCAAATCCTCAGGCAACGCCGGCGGCTTCGACGAAAGCCGCACGACGATTCGCACACACACCAGCACCAGCACGGCGATCCCCAGCGGCTTGTGCAACGCCACCAGGAAATCGTGCCGCCCGGAAACCGACGCCACCATCCCCACCCCGATGAACAGCATCGCGAGGATCATCGCGGCCATCACCCAATGCAGCAGCCTCGCCGGCAAGCCAAACGTCGTAGCAGCCTTCATCATCGTCCCTCCGCACTCAATCGCGCCGCGCCAGCCACGCCGGCCTCTTCACTTGTCCTGCGCAGATACGAATCCGCATAAGCCGCCGACCGCGCCGCCAGCAACGGATCCCCCGACACCTGAATCCCCTGCGGCAGCACCGTCGGGTCGTAATTCACGTCCCGGCACGGCCCGCTGTCCTGCGGCTCCACGCGATCGAGCACGAGCGTGCCCGCGTCGATCGTCATCCGCTGCGCAGGCCAGGTCTTCGTCGCGTCGTCCACCGGGTCGCCGGGTTCCGCCAGCGTGACGAGCAGCTTCCACTTCTGCGCGCCGTCCGCGATGCGCCGCGTCAGGTCCTGCTGCAGCACGTTCGGATCCGCGGCCGTCGCGACGTCCCCGGCGCCCGCCGTCTGCTCCGGCACGACGCGCCAACGCACCGCCTGGCGCTTGCCGGCCGCATCGACGAAGTAGAACGCGTTCAGCCCGTAATAGCTTTCGGTGACGTAGCTCGCGCTCGGCTTCGCACCCTTCACCCATGCGCGGAACGCAGCCGTCTCCGGATGCGCGCCGAAAAACGCCTTGACCTTCGCCGGATCGGGCTTGCCCGTCGCCGGATCCGGCCGGGTCGCCAGCAGCTGCGCGTAGAACGCCTTCGGCGTCGCCACCGGAAACACCGGCATCGCGTTCATCCCGGTCCGCCATTGCTGGCCGTCCGGTGCGGTGAGCTTCAGCGCGAGACTGCGGATCGGCACGCTGCTGTCGGGCGCATACGGATTCCCGCCCGGCAGCGCAAAGCGGCCGACCACCGGCGTGCGCACCGCCTTGAAGAACGGTGCGACCGAATACGCGCTAGCCGCGCCGTTGCCTTCGAAGTAGCCGGTCACGCAAACGCCCTTCGCGTGATTGCGCCGGAAACCCGGATGCTCGCCGCCGGCCGTCTGCAGCGCGTCGACGAGCCGGTGCGGGGTCAGACGCGCCGGCGCGAGCCAGCCGCCGACATACCCGAACGCCACGGCCACGCCGGCCACCGCGCCGCCGATCACGGCCCAGCGCCACCATCCGCGCCCAGGCTCGCGCGGCGGTGAAGAAGAGGATGATTGCTTCATGGATGCACTCCCGATCGTCAGATCATTGTCGAACGCGTGTAGGACGCCACCCGCGCCGCTTTATTCCATGAAGAAATTTTTCGTATGCTGACGGAATAAGCGGCGCCGACCGGCGTCCTACGCGGCATCTCCACGCTTATCGGCTCGCGCCCCCGGCCATGCCCTCAAACGCCCCCGACGACGACGCATTACGCGAACTCATCCCCAGGCTGCGACGCTTCGCGCTCTGGCTGGCACGTGATGTCCATGCGGCCGACGATCTCGTCCAGTCGACGCTCGAGCGTGCGCTGTCGCGCTGGGCGAGCCGCCGCGACGACGCGTCGCTGCGCAGCTGGCTCTTCACGATCCTTTACCGGCAGTTTCTCGACGGCAAACGCAGCGCGAAGCGCTATGCGTGGCTGCTCGGCCGCATTCGCGACGACGACGAAGCGCACTGGCCGTCCGCCGAACGCGAGGTGGCCGCGCGCGCGACGCTCGAAGCGTTCGGCCGTTTGTCCGACGAGCAGCGCAGCCTGCTGCTGCTCGTCGCGGTCGAGGGCTTCACGTACCGGGAAGTTGCCGACCTGCTCGACGTGCCGATCGGCACCGTGATGTCGCGACTCTCCCGCGCCCGCCAGGCGCTGCGCCAGCTCAGCGACGGCGAGCTTCCCGCTCCTTCTCTCCGTTTGATGAAATGAATACGCTCCGTCCCGACGAACACGATCTCCAGGCCTATGTCGACGGCCAACTCGACGACGATGCGCGCGCCGCGGTCGAGCGATATCTCGCGCTGCATCCGGAGAGCGCGGAACAGGTGCAGCACTGGCAGCAGGATGCGCAGCGGTTACGGGCCGCGCTCGAAGGCGTGCGGATGCCTGGCGAGAATCCTGCGCTGGATCCGGCGGCGATTCGTGCGAAGCGTGCGGAGCGCTCGCGGGTGCGGTTCGCGATGGCGGCGTCGTTCGTGTTCTGTATCGGGCTCGGGACGTTTGGCGGCTGGCAGGCGCGTGGATGGAACGCGGCGCCGCCGATTGCGCCGATGAGCGATGCGGTCGAGGCTTACCGGATGATGGTGGTCGATCAGGCCGCGAAGGTGGATTTCCGGCCGACGGGTGCGAAGGATTTGCAAACTTGGCTCACCCGGCGCGTGGGGGCATCGGCCAGGCTGCCGGATTTGAGTGCGGCGGGGTTCCGGCCGGTTGGCGGGCGGTTGTTTACGACGGATAGTGGGGCCACGGCCGCGATGGTGCTCTATGAGGACGACGCCGGGCGGACGCTGAGCTTCTATCTCCGGCCCGCGGAATCGAAACATCGGCTGCTGCCGGCCGGGCAACGCGTGGATGGGTCGTTGCTGGCGCGGTATGGGTCGGTGAATGGGCTCAACTTCGCGGTGGTCGGGCCTGTGGATAGTCTTGGTGAGCACGCGGTCGTGAGGGCGCTCGATCAGCAGATTTGAGCTGGACGATACGCTGTCGGTTGGTGGCCGTTGTGCGCTGACTGCGGTCCGTCCGATGCGGTTCGACAAGCCTGAAAGCACGCACGTTCACCGTTCGGGGCCACAGCGTTTAAATTCGCTTTTGTGGTGGTTGTCCACACCGCGAACCTCGTCGCGGTGCGTTCCCGGATGGGTAGACCCTCTTCGGTTCCGACGTCACAGGGTTTGGCGTCTTCTGGACGCAGGATATCCGCATCGGCCCCAGCGGCTCGGCATGCCGTCTCTGGTTGAATCACTCACCTTCGGCCCGCACAGCATTTCGAGTGTCTTTGGGTCGCGATATCCACATCGCCCTCGCCGAGCTGGTACACAGGATTTCGATTCGGCCGCTCACGGGTTGTTCGCATGCGCGTGAGCGCTTCGAATCAATGTGTTCCCGAGGGGGGCACACAGCGTTCCTGATTGTTTTGCGTGCCGGTTGTCCACACGCGACAATCGGGCGCCACGGCCGCACGGACTCCAGCGTCGTGTCGTCCGTCATGTCGTACGACGGTGGCGTGGTCGTCATAACGGACCTTGTGCAGCCGCATCGGTCATGAGCACCCACGACGCAGCCAGCAATATCGATCACCAGCATCTCATTGACGGGAGCCTTCATCGATCGCCGGGATCGAACTTCACGTTGAATCGCTCGCCCTTGAACCGACAACGATCCCGAACCCCGGCGATTCTACCGATACGAGCGTTCGAGCGGTCACCGGCTTCGGCTTCGCTTGATCCATCCACCGCACGCAGTGCATATCCCGCCCGGATCACAGTCGGCGGACTGTGCTTATCCAAAGGTGTTAACAGAGTTCGTATATATACGTAGTGATAGTTAACAAGCCCGCAGCCTCACAGTGGATAACTTCCGTAACGCCCTGAATTTTCAGCATGAAGTGGAATGCATAACCACAGGCGATGCACAGGAAAATCGCTGTGCATCACAGAACAACTTTCCGTCGATTCACAGTCGCGTCGACATATCCTCAATCGTTCCACTGTGAATCCAGAGGCTTGCCGGACGGTTATCCATAGCGCGCTGTGGATAAGTTGCAGCGCCAGTCCGCCCCGCTATCGAACCATGGCGATCAGATACAGCCCGCCGAGGATCATCGCGACGCCTCCCCATTGCGCATACGACACACGCTCGCCGAAGAACACGATTCCGGCCAGAAAGACGAGCACGAACGTAAGCGCGGTAAACGGATACACGACGGTGAGCCCGGTCTTGCTCAAAGCGAAGATCCAGAGCACCGTGCCTGCGCCGTAGCAGAGCAACCCCAGCGCGACCCACGCATTGATGAATTCAGTCAATGCATGGCGGCCGTCGGCACCGATCTTGAACGCGACCTGGCCGGTTGCCGCGAGGAACACGCCGGCCAGAATGAGCACGTAGACGGACAGTTTCACCGGTGTTCCTCGTGGCGCTTCAATTGGTTGGCGACCATCCGGCTCTTCAGCATGGCGATGCCGGTTTTCACGCGCACCGGCAGCCAGCGCAGCAGCAACTTGCGCGCCTTGTAGCCGGGCGGCGACACGTCCGGTATGCCCGAACGGCTGTCGACGCGGTGTTGTCCGATCGCGTCCGGCAGCCACTCCGCTTCGTCGGCGGCAGCGAAAAAGAGCAGGTTGTAGCGGTACCACGGCTCGATGCGCATGTCCGTGGCGATCATCGGCCGGACGAAATCGAACAGCTGGTAGCCGTGGCGCGCGAACAGGTCGCGCCAGAATTCGTAGCGCTGTTCGTTGATGTGGTTCTCGCCGCCCTGGCCAGGCACGGCGGCGGAAAACAGCACGCGCTTGCCGTGCCGGACGAGATTGTCGACGAGTGCCTCGCTGGATGCCTTTGGCACGTGCTCGCCGACTTCGAGGCACTGGACGAGATCGAACGATCGCCCGAGATCGAAGCGCTTCGAAATATCGGCCGGTACGAAATCGGCAGGGTCGACCATCAGCATCGAACGATCGACATAGTCGCCGTCGATGCCGGTGATGTCCTGCACGCCGAGCTGGCGATGCACGCTGAGCCATGCTCCGGCACCGCAACCGACGTCGAGGATACTCGCAGGCTTCAGCAGCGCGTTGACGCCGGGCAGCACGCCATGCGCCGACCGCGCCGATCCCTCGCGCTGGTATCGGTAGAAGATCTCGTCATACGAGCGCGGCGTATCGTCCGCGATGAATCCAGGTGACATCGCAATCTCCCGATGGTGCGATCGGTGCACGACGTGGCGCGACGCATCGCACCGCATGCGACGCAGTGCAATCAATCGCCTCGACAAGCCTGCTTCTCGTACACCGACCATTCGCCCGCCGTCTTCACGCGCACGACGCGACAGTCCGGATTGGCGAAAAACGTGTCCGGCAGCGGTGTCTCGGCGCGAACGAAGAAATACCGGTACAGGCGCCCTTGGTGCCGCTGCCAGTCGAAGTGCCGGTACAGCGGCAGCGGCGAGACGTCGGACGGCCCGACACCGGGCAGCCGGTCGAGCCGAAAGCGGACGATCTGCGGCGGGAACCGCGCGGCATTGAAATCGACGAATCCGCGGTGCTCGGCCTGATACCAGAGCGCGAAGTTCTCGTAGGCATACGGGTTGCCGGCAGCCGGGCTCGTCCTGTCGACGATGATCGCAAGGCCGCGCTGCGCGGGTTCGATTGCGTTGGCAATGACGTCGAAATCAGCGCTCTCGTCGGCGAAGCGCAGCGCGCGGACACCTTGCTGAACGATGAAACCGGCGCAGACCACGGCAAGGAGCAACTGCGTCATCAGCGCGAGCTGCGGCATTCGCCGGCCGGGTTCCATTGGTGCGGGCGCGCGGAACATCAGCGCATAAAACGGAAACAGGAACAGCGCAAAGCGCGGATACAGGAAAAACGTGTTGATCGCGAACAGCGGCACGGTAAACCAGACGATGGTCACGATGATTGCCGGTACATAGGCGGCGACCTGCCGGTTCGGTTTCGATGCCATCACGAACGGTGCGGCAGCGATCAGCAGGAATGCCAGCAGCGAACGGCTGTCGCCGGCGACACCCCACGGATAGAGCACGGCCGCGAACACGCGCACGACCGGGCTGATCCCCCACATCACGGTAAACGGATACATCGGCGTCAGATCGACGTCACGATGCAACGCCGCGTACAGCACGGTGACGGAGGCGAGGATCGCATACGGCCACGAGGCGAGCAGCACGCGCGGCAACATGCTGGTCGTGCGCAGGCGCACGAGCAGGAACAGCACGCCGATCGCGTTCGCGAATACGAAGAGTAGTCCGTGCGAGAAAAACAGCGCGAGATTCACGAGCACCAGCAGTGCGCCGCGGCGGGCTGTCGGCCGCCCGGCATAGTCGAGCGCGAGCGCCAGGAAGATCATCGCGACCGGTACGGCGACGAGGTACGAGTAGAAACCGAACTCGTATGCGAAGCCGAAGAATCCGGGCACGCACAGCCAGTCGAGGCGCGGGTCCGTACCGAGACGCCGGCGCAGCGCGAGGTACGCGGCGACGAAACCATAGAACGACAGGGTCAGCATGACCTTGAACGCAGCCGCGACGGGCATCACGAACGAAAGCAGCGCTGCCGCGCCATAGCCGAGCAGGTAGGGCGTAAACAGATTGATCCGCAGCAATGGCGCCCATGGCGACTGGCCGCGCAGCAGGTCGCGCAGCGTGGCGACCTGTGCCGCATGCTGCGGAAGATCGACCATCGGCGGGTGCGGCGCGAGCCAGAACAGCAGGCCGGCGGCGGCGACCGTCGCAACGAACAATGCGCGCAACGTGCGATCGGCTGTGCGATATGGCCACGCACGCGGCAAGCGGCCGCTTACCGTGCTGTCATCCATTGCACGAGCCCCCGCGTGAGAGACCGCCGCCAGCCTGGCACCGGGTCGTTGCGCGACAGGACCGATGGCCCGTCATAGCGTCTTCTCGACGATGAAGCGCGGGCGCTGCTTCGTCTCCGAATAGATCTTCGCGACATAGCCGCCGATTACGCCGAGGAACAGCAACTGCAGGCCGCCGAGAAAGTACATCGGGATCACGGTGGACGCCCAACCGGGCACCGAACGGTCGGTGAACAGCCGGATCGACAGCGCCCAGATGCCGAACACGGTCGAGGCCAGCGCGAGCAGCGCGCCAACGTACGCGCTCCATTGCAGCGGCTTCGTCGAAAACGACGCGACACCGTCCGACGCGAGCAGGATCATCCTCGCCAATGGGTACTTGCTTTCGCCGGCGAAGCGCGGCTGCCGGTCGTACCGGACGATCGCGGTACGGAAGCCCAGCAGCGGCACGATGCCGCGCAGGAACAGGTTGACCTCGCGGAAGCCGCGCAATTCTTCGATCGCCCGGCGGCTCATCAGGCGGAAGTCCGCGTGATCCGGCAAGATGTCGACGCCGAAGCGGCGCAGCAGCCGGTAGTAGCCGCGCGCGCTGACGCGCTTGAAGAAGCCGTCGCTGTCACGACGCTGCCGCACGCCGAATACGATCTCGGCGCCGGACTGGTATTCGCGCAGCATGCGCGGAATCGCGTCGAGGTCGTCCTGGAGATCGGCGTCGAGACTGATCAGCACGTCGCCGTTGACTCTCATGAGCCCGGCAAGCAATGCGTTCTGGTGCCCGTGGTTGCGCGACAGCTTGAGGCCGTGGATACGTGGATCAGCGGCATGGAAGCCTTCGATGAGGGACCAGGTCCGGTCGTGCGAACCGTCGTCGACGAAGGTCACGCCGCTCGCGCCGTCAATGATGCCGTCGCGGGTAAGCTGATCAAGCAGGATCGTGAGCCGGCGTACGGTTTCCGGCAACACGGCTTCTTCGTTGAAGCAGGGAATTACCAGATTGAGCGCGACCATACCCACCCCGATATCGTTACGCGTGCGTTGCGGTCTGCCGTCGTCACGAGGTGCTACTGGTTCATGCAAGGTGGCGCGCGGATCGTGCATCGCGCGCGCCTGTTCCCCGTGACCGGATCGGGCCGGTTCCTGCTCTTGATTGTCGTTCGCAACCCCCGGCCCCGGATTCGCGACGAATCCATTATGACGGAACGTACCCGGGCCCGGTGAGACGTCGCAGTGAGGATGAACCCGGATGCGATTGCGGTCTGCGCTCGAGCGCCGGACGATCCCCCAACGCATCCTCCCCGATTCAAAAAATTTTCACGAAGGGGCTTGCGCACCTCCAAAACCCTCTCTATAATTCGCGGCTTCTTAGGCTCGTAGCTCAGTTGGTTAGAGCACCACCTTGACATGGTGGGGGTCGTTGGTTCGAATCCAATCGAGCCTACCAACGAACAAAATGAAGGGGTCTGGCAGCTCGCATTGCCTACAGGCAATCCGGCTCGCCAACATACAAACGCCACGCGGCAACATCGCGTGGCGTTTTTCTTTTTGCGGCCGAAACTTCGCATGCGCGTGCCGATGCAGCGTGTGCGATCCACGCGCAACAAGCAGCCGGCAGCCGGCAAAGCAGAACGCAGAGCAGGGGAAGCGGGCGCAAAGCGCCCATCCGCCACCCCTCAATGCAGATGCCTCAACTTGTCAGGATTCCGCACGACATAGATCGCGACGACCTTCCCGCCCTCGATCTCGAGAGCCGTCGTCTGCAGCTCGCCATCCGCTTCCAGTGTGACGAACCCCGGCAGCCCGTTGACGAACCCCGCGCGCACGAGCTTCGACGCATGCGTGGCGAACAGCTCGGCGAGGTACGCGTGCAGCTTCATCACGCGCTCGAAGCCGAACACCGGCTTGCCCGCGGCCGTGCGCTTGCCGCCGCCGTCCGAATGCAGGCTCACGTCCTCGGCGAGCATCGCGCCGAGCGCGCGCATGTCGCCGCTGCGCGACGCCGCGAAAAACGCCTCGGCCAGCTCGATCCCGCGCTGCTTCTCGACATGAAACCTCGGCCGCGCCTCGCGCACATGCGTGCGCGCCCGCGCGGCGAGCTGTCGGCAGGCGGCCGGGTCGCGCTGGATCGTCGTCGCGATCTCGTCGAACGCGAGGCCGAACACGTCGTGCAGCAGGAACGCCGCACGTTCGAGCGGCGACAACCGTTCGAGCGCGAGCATCAGCGGCAGCGTGACGTCCTCCTGTTCATTTTCCTCGACGACCGGCTCGGGCAGCCACGGGCCGATGTAGGTCTCGCGCTGGTGCCGCGCGGACTTCAGCTGGTCGAGGCACATGCGCATCACCATGCGGCGCAGGAACGCCTCGGGCACGCGCACCTCGGTGCGATCGACGTCCATCCAGCGGATGAACGCCTCCTGCACCATGTCCTCGGCGTCCGCGACGGAACCGAGCATCCGGTACGCGACGCGCATCAGCGTCCGACGCAGCGGGTCGAAGCTCGCCGCTGCGTCGGCCCGGTCTGCGGCGCTGCCGGCGGCCGGATCGAGGTGGGTCATCACGCCACCATCTTCGCGGCAGCGGCCTTCGCCTCGGCGGGATCGATCCACAGCCCGAAGCCGACGGCCAGCCGGTTCCAGCCGTTGATCACGTTGATCATCACCGTGAGTTTCACCTGTTCCTCCTGGCTGAAGTGGTCGTTCAGCACCGCATACGCGGCCTCGTGCGCGCCATGGCCTTCTGAAAGCCGCGTGAGCGCGTCGGTCCAGCCGAGCGCCGCGCGTTCGCGGTCGGTGTAGCAGGGCGCTTCACGCCATGCGGCCAGCAGGTTGATGCGCTGCTCGGTCTCGCCTTGCTCGCGCGCCTCGACGGTGTGCATGTTAAGGCAGTTCGCGCACGCGTTGATTTGCGACGCGCGGATCTTGACCAACTCGATCAGTGTCGGCTCGAGGCTCCCGGCAGCGGCGACCGAGACGGCCATCCAGTTCTTCATCATTGCGGGCGCGGCGGCGAACGGATTGAGTTTCGCAGTCATGGTTCCTTCTCCTTTCGTGTGGGTTCCGGCGATATGACGAGCGAGCCCTGCGCGCCTGTGACATCGACGCAAAAAAATTTTCAAAAGCCGGGAAGCGCGCGAAGGGCAGAGCGGTTGAACGGCGGTGTCGAGGTCCGCGACACCGCCGCGCGGACCCGTGCCGATTTCGATTCCATGGCGCCGCTCGCGTGGCGAACCCGTGTCATCCGTTCTTTCATGACGCCGGTGTGGATGTCATGAGGCGTCGGCATGGCGAACCCGCGGGCATGCACATTGCGTTCACCCTCCGAGCCCCCCTCATGACGGGCATCGACGGTTCGTCACGCCGCCGCTCCGCGCATGGTCGATGCTTTCATTTTTCTTTCGCGCTCGTTTCACCCGAAATCCGATTCGCGACGTTCACATTTCTGGCCCATACTGTTCTGCACGGGTAGATGAAGTCACGCCGCACCAGCGGCCCGGCTCGCGCGCCGGCTGCCCGACGACGCAGCAATGAAGGTCGCACGTCAGCCGCGCGCATCCGAGCGCAAGGCTTTCCTTTTTCCGGCAACGCAACGCAGCGAATCGCGACGTGAACGGTAAACCGATGAGCCTCCTTGCATCCCAGCTTCAGCGCCGTTACCAGGACGTGCGCGCCCATAGCATCGCGTTGACCGCGACGCTGTCCGCCGAAGACCAGGCCGTGCAGTCGATGCCCGACGCGAGTCCCGTGAAATGGCATCTCGCGCATACGACCTGGTTCTTCGAAACCGTCGTACTGATGCGCCGCGTGCGCGGCTACGCGCCGTTCGACGACGCGTTCCAGTTCCTCTTCAATTCCTATTACGAAGCGCTCGGCCCGCGCCATCCGCGGCCGCAGCGCGGGCTGCTCACGCGTCCGTCGCTCGATGAGGTGCACGCGTACCGGCGGTACGTCGACGATGCGATGCTGCGCGCGCTCGACGGTGCCGATCCGGCGTTGCTCGCCACGATCGCGCCCGAGATCGAGCTCGGCCTGCATCACGAACAGCAGCATCAGGAACTGATCGTCACGGACATGCTGCATGCGTTCTCGTGCAACCCGCTCAAGCCCGCGTTCCGGCCGCGCAGCGGCGCCAATGCTCACGCCGGGCACGCCGCCCGGGCCGCGGGCGATGCCGGCCCGCTGCGCTGGCTGCATCAGCCGGGCGGGCTCGTCGAGATCGGCCACGATGGCGCCGCGTTCTCGTTCGACAACGAACGGCCGCGCCATACCGCGCTCGTGCGTCCGTGCGAGATCGCGAACCGTCTCGTGACGAATGCGGAATTCGCGGCCTTCATCGCGGACGGCGGCTATGTCCGCCCCGAATACTGGCTGTCCGACGGCTGGGCGACGGTGCAGCGGGAAGGGTGGCAAGGGCCCGCGTACTGGATTCCCGGCGACGACGGTGATCCGGCAGCCGCACACGCCTGGCGCGCGTTCGGCCTGCACGGTGTCGAGCCGCTCGCGCCCGATGCGCCCGTGTGTCACGTGAGCTTCTACGAAGCGGCGGCGTATGCGGAATGGGCCGGCACGCGCCTGCCGACGGAATTCGAATGGGAGGCCGCGTTCGGCGCGGATGGCATCGCGCAGATGCTCGGGCACGTATGGCAGTGGACGCGTTCGTCCTACGAGCCGTATCCGGGCTTTCGGCCGCTCGCAGGCGTCGCCGCGGAATACAACGGCAAGTTCATGGTCGGCCAGCAAGTCCTGCGCGGCAGCAGCATCGCGACCCCGCCGGGGCACGAACGGCCGACGTACCGCAATTTCTTTCCGCCGGCCGCGCGCTGGCAATTCACGGGAGTGCGACTTGCGCGAGACGTCTGATCTGACGGCCACGAGCGGTGGCCTGCAACCCGCCCGCGATGCGCGGCCGAGCGCGTTCGAGCGCGACCTGATCGACGGGCTGTCGCGCACGCCGCGCAGCATTCCGCCGAAATACTTCTACGATGCGGCCGGCTCCGCGCTGTTCGATCGCATCTGCGAACTGCCGGAGTATTACCCGACGCGTACCGAACTCGGGATCCTGCGCGATCGCGCGGCCGAGATCGTGCGGCGCGTCGGCCCGCATGCGGACATCGTCGAATTCGGCGCGGGCTCGCTCGAGAAGATCCGCGTGCTGCTCGACGCGTGCGCGGACAACTATGCGAACGCGCCGGCGCGCTACGTGCCGATCGACATCTCGGCCGACTACCTGCACGGCGCGGCCGCGCGGCTGCGTGCCGCGTATCCGTGGCTCGACGTCGCGCCGCTCGCGGCCGACTACACGAAGGCCGAGCAGCTGGCCGAGCTGACCGGCACGCCACGCCGGCGCATCGGCTTCTTTCCCGGCTCGACGATCGGCAACTTCTCGCCGGAGGAAGCCGATACGTTCCTGCGCGACGCCGCGCGGCTGTTGCGCGGCGGCGGCCTGCTGGTCGGGGCGGATCTCGTGAAGGACGAACGCACGCTGCATCACGCGTACAACGACGCGCAGGGCGTGACCGCCCAGTTCAACCTGAACCTGCTCGCCCGCGCGAACGCGGAGCTCGGCGCGGATTTCGATCTCGACGCGTTCTCGCATTGCGCGTTCTACGACCGTGAGCTGCAGCGCATCGAGATGCATCTCGTCAGCGATATCGCGCAGACGGTGCACGTGCGCGGCCACGCGTTCCGCTTCGAGGCCGGCGAACGCATCCACACGGAGAACTCGTACAAGTTCACGATCGACGGCTTCCAGGCGATCGCGCGGCGTGCGGGCTTCGAGCCCGACACCGTGTGGACCGACGCGGACCAGCTGTTCAGCGTGCACTGGCTGCGCAGCGTCGACGATATCCGCGCGTAACGTCGTCGCGAGTCGTCGCGATCCGCTCGCACGGCGTGCGCGCGGGACGCGTGCGGTCTGCGTCGCCGGCCCGCGCGCCGGCAAAATTTCCCGACTCTCCCGATTCGATGCGTCGTTGCAACGGCGTGTCGAATCGCTCGTCACCCTTGTCCCGTAAGGCTTCGCGCCCCTCCGTAAACGTCCGTTACCGGTCTCGCATACCGGTTTCACCTGTGTCCGCCCGTGGTGCCTAGACTCCGAACCGTAGTCACATGACGCACGACACGTGCAGGGAGTCGCGAAATGAGCAAGAAACTTATTCTCGGTGCAGTTCTCGGCGTAGCGGCGCTGGCAGCTTCGGGCATCGCATCGGCCCACGTCGACCTGGCGGTCGGCATCGGCGTGCCGGGCGTCTATGCGGCGCCGGCGCCGGTCTACGTCGCGCCGCCGCCGGTGACGTACGCGCCGGTTGGCTACTATCGCGATGACGACTGGCGTGAGCGTCAATGGCGCGAACACGAATGGCGCCGTCGTGAATGGCGCGAGCACGAGTGGCGCGAGCGCGGCTGGCGTGACGGCGACGGCTGGCGCGGCCGCTGGAACTGAACCGGGCAACCGGTTCATGAGGACACCGAGCACGACGACGAGAGGAGTGTGATCGCATGATGCCCATTCGACACATCAGGTATAGCGCGGCGGCCGCCGTCGTCGCGCTCGCAACGATCGGCAGCGCGCACGCGGCGGGCTGCATGAAGGGCGCGGTGGTGGGCGGCGTCGCCGGCCACTACGCGGGACATCACGCCGTGGTCGGCGCGGTCGGCGGCTGTATCGTAGGCCGCCACATGGCGAAGAAACACGAGCAGGAACTGGCCGCGCAGCGCAAGGCCGCAGCGCAGGGCGTGCAGCCGGCGCAGTAAGCGTAGCCACCGGCGGAACGGCGCGATCGCGCCGTCTCCGCCTTTCATTTCCCTTGTCGGGTGGCGGCCGACCGGCCGGTTCATCAAGCGTGCCGAACGCCGGCGGATCGATCCGACGAAACCGCGCCGCGCGCGCCGTTACGATCATTTACAACGCCGCGCCGCACGAAGCGCGCGCGTACCTAGAATGCAGTCACTCGAACGCGCTCCAGGGAGCAAACAATGAAAACGCAACGATATCTGTCCGTGCTCGCAGCTGCGCTGCTCGCACTCAGCGCCGTTTCCGCGCAAGCGGCGGGCGGCGGCAATGGTGGTGGCGGTGGTGGTGGCAACGGCGGCGGCCATGGTGCCGGCGGGATGGGCGGCATGGGTGCCAATGCGGGCGGCATGTCCGCCGGCCACATGAGCGGTGAAGCGCTGAGCAACTCGAACGGCATGCACGCGGGCGACCGCGACAAGGGCCTGTCGCGCGCAGCCGATCGCTCCGATTCGATCGCCGATCGTGCCGGCGCGCAGCCGGGCAGCGGTCACGGGCGCTCGCACGGGCATACCGCGCATGCATCGAAGTCCACGCGCCACGCGCATCGGAACGCATTCGGCCACACGCTGTAAGCGCGGCGCACGCATGCGGAAGAAGGGCGCTTCGGCGCCCTTTTTCATTGCCAGCGGGCCAAGGGGCGCTGCGGTGTGTCGCGTTGCTCGTCGCGCATCGACCCCGATTTGCAACCAGCCGTAACCGCACGCACGAACGCGCCAGAATACGAACCGCTTTCACGCGAATGACAGGCGGATTCGCTCCCTCATACGCGAGCATCGCGGCAGCGCCGCGGCCCGCGTCATGAAAAAAGGGCGGCTCGTCGCCGCCCTTTGTTTCAGCGTCCCGCGCCCGCCAGCGGCGCGACGGCTGCAACAGGCTCGAACAACGCGTCGGCCTGCCTGACGCGCACGAACCGCGCGGCCGCTCCGCCGTCCACCAGCGCCCGGAAATGCGCTTCGCCGCACGCGAGCTTCGCGCGCTCGTGCTCGCTCGTCACGTCGCCGTCGGCATTCGGCGTATCGACGACGAAGTACAGCCGCTCGCCGCCATCCTGCTCCGCGAGCACCGCCCAGTCGGGGTGATAGCTGCCGAGCGGCGTCGGCACGCGGAACCATGCGGGCAGCTTCGCGTACAGCTTCACGCCGTCGTGCGCTTCCAGCGCATCGGCGAACGCGCGCTCGGCGTCGGTCTCGCACACGACGGCCTCGTGGATCGACTTCCGCGCATCCGGCCGCAGGTTGCGCAGATAACCGGTCAGCGCCTCGCTCTCGAACGACTCGAGCGCATGCACGTGGCGTTCGCCGAGCTTCCGGTACGCGATGCCGGCAACCAGCGCGAGCCGCTTGCAGCGGTTGATCGCATCGGCGGCCAGCGCGATGAACTGCTGCGGATTCACGCGGAAATCGTCGAGCCGGCCGCTGTCGGCCAGGATCGTCGCGAGCGAGCGGCGCGTGAGCTGCGTGCGGTCCTGCAGTTCGGTGAGCAGGTCGGGCAGCGGCAGCTCGCCTTCGTCGATCAGCACCGTGCCGGCGCCGGCCACCTCGATCGCCTCGATGCCGGCCTTGCCGATGTCGATCTCGGCCTTGCGCCACTGCAGCCGCGCGCGCGCGATGTCCGGCGCGTCGCGCAGCGCGGCCGTGCAGTCGCGCACGAGCTTCGCGTTGTCGAACTCGACGCTGTACACGGTGCGATGGCGGATGCGGTCCCACAGCGCGCGGAAGTCGTCGCCGAACACGACGGCCTTGCCCGACGCGTCGCGCCGCAACGCGATCGCGCGCCGCTCGTCCGCATTGCGCACCGCGAAGCGGCCCGACAGCTTGCGCAGCGTCGCGACGATCGGCGCGCGCAGCGTCTCGAACGCCGCGGGCAGCACGAGCGCGCTCTGGCGCAGCGCATCCTTCAGCCGGTCGAGCACCTTGCCCTGCGCGTCGACGTAGCCCTGCTCGTGCAGATGGGTCCACAGCACGCGCGACAGCTCGATGCCGAGCGCATGCGCGGGCCCGTCGCCTTCCTGCACCGGCAGCGCCGCGAACTGGTGTTCCTCGACGATCCCGAAACGGATGCCCGTATCGGCCTCGATTTCCTTCTGCAGGTTCTCGGCGAACGACTCGTAGCGCTCGGTCGCGATCACGGTGAGCGTGTTTACGCCCGGATCGCGCACGCGTTCGCCGTCCTGGTCGACGGCGAGGCGCAGCCCGCGGCCGAGCGTCTGGCGACGCTCGCGCTCGGTCTGGATGTCGCGCAGCGTGCAGATCTGGAACACGTTCGGGTTGTCCCAGCCTTCCTTCAGCGCCGAGTGCGAGAAGATGAACTTCAGCGGCGTGTCGAACGACAGCAGCGCTTCCTTCTCGCGCATGATGAGGCCGTACGCGCGCTCCGCGTTCTCGCGGGCCGCGGCGCTGCTTTCGCTCGTGTCGGTCCAGCCGCCCTTGCGGTCGATCGAGAAGTAGCCGTTGTGCGCGCGCTCGACTTCGAGCGCGACGTCGACGCCGTCGAACAGCGCACGATAGGCCGGCACACGCGCCGCGCGCGCATATTCCTCTTCGAAGATCAGCGCGTAGTCGCCCTTCACCGGCATCCCGTTCTCGTCGTAGCGGCGATAGCGTTCGACCGAATCGACGAAGAACAGCGACAGCACCTTCACGCCGCGCTCGGCCAGGCGCAATTCCTTGTCGAGATGCTCGCGGATCGTGCGGCGGATCATCTCGCGCTGCACGGCGAGCGTGTCGATGTCGCCGAACGCCTCGCCGAGCGACAGGAACGCCTCGCCTTCCGGATGGCGCAGCTCGACGTACTCGGCGCCCTTCACCGCATGCACTTCACCGATCCGCAGCCCCGCGTACAACGCGCGCCTGGTCAGGCGCTCGAGATCGTCGCCGTCGGTGGCCGTCACGATCTGGCGCTTCACGCCGGCCGCGGTCGCGACGTCGAGCTCGATGCGCGCGCTGATCGCGCCGCGCCGGTTCGACACGCCGACGAGCCGCACGTAAGGCTTGTTGTGCGCATCCTCGACGATCGCCGACGCGATCTCGATCTGCTTGACGAGCTTGCGTTCGTACGCGTCGACCGCATCGAGCCGGTACACCATGTGGTGACGGTCGACGTGCGTGGCCGAATAGCGCAGCGTGCAGAGCGGCGCCATCGCGGCGAGCGCTTCGCGCCCGCGCCCCTCGAGCCCGCCGTCGACGCTTTGCGGCTCGTCGACGATCACGATCGGCCGCGTCGCGCGGATCAGGTCGATCGGCTTCTCGCCGCCGGTCTTCTCGCTGTCTTTATAGAGGTTGTTGATCTCTTTCTTGTTGATCGCGGCGACCGTCATCACCATGATCTGGATCGCCGCGCTCGCCGCGAAGTGGCGCACCTGGCCGAGCTTCGCGGAGTCGTACAGGAAGTAGTCGTACGGCACGCCCGCGTACAGCGCGCGGAAATGATCCTCGGTGATCGAGAGCGTCTTGTGCACGCCTTCCTTGATCGCGATCGACGGCACGACGATCACGAACTTCGTGAAGCCGTAGCGGCGGTTCAGCTCGAAGATCGTGCGCAGGTACACGTAGGTCTTGCCGGTGCCGGTCTCCATCTCGACGGTGAAGTCGCGCGAGCCGGGCTGGCCGGACGGCGGCAGCCCGCCGCGCAGCTGGACGTCGGCGAGGTTGCGCGCGAGCGCGTCGTCGGTCAGCGACAGCCGGTTGCCGACGCCTTGCTCCGACACCGCGAAACCGAGCGAGCCTTGCGCCGCGGCCGTCGTGCCGGGCGCGGCGTTCGCGAGCACGCTGAAGTCGCCGCGATACGATTCCTGGCCGCGAAACAGGTCGCAGACGGCGTCGATCGCCTCGCGCTGGTAGTCGAGATCCGCTTCGAAATGCAGCCGCATCACAGGCTCCGCACGCGCTTCACGCCGTGCTGTTCGAGCAGCGCGGCGAGATTGAGCTTCGCGACGTCGTCGACGAAGCCGCTGTCGCGGAACAGGCACGTGACGTCGCGCGTGGCACCCGTCGCGTCGAGCAGCTCGACGATGCCGTCGGCGAGCGGGCCCGCGTCGTCGCGCGCGACGCGCGCGTCGAAGCACGCGACGATCGAGCGGCCGATCAGGTGCACGGTCTTGCCCGCGACCGGGTGATGCTCGACCGGCGTGCACAGATCGAGGCCGAGCTTCAACGTGAGTTCGGCGAGCAGGTCGTCCTCGCTGCGGCCGGTCTTCACGTGCTCGACGGAGGCGAACAGCGCGTGGTCGAAGTCGTCGCGGCGCGGATCCCATTCGATCACGTTGGTCGTATCGAGCCGGTACACGCGGAAACCGAGGTCGCCATAGCTTTCCGGGAAGTCGCGCGCGACCTGCTGCGCTGCGCGGCGCAGGCGTTCCTTCGTGATTTCCGCGAGCGTCAGCGGCTTCTTCAGCTTCGCGCAGAAATCGGCGGCCGCGAGCTGTGTCTTGTCGCGGCGGTCGAGCGCCTCGGGCAGCTGTACGAGGATGTAGCGGCGCGCGCCGCCGTCGGTCGCGTTCACCTGCATCACCGCGTGGCCGGTCGAGCCGGAGCCGGCGAAGCAGTCGAGCACGATGTCGTCGCCGCGCGTGCACCAGCCGATCACGGCCGCCGCGAAATCGACCGGCTTCGGCTGGTCGAACGGGATGCCGAGCGTCTTCAGCAGCGCGTCGTCGGAGCCGGCGAACGGCAGCACCGACGGCACGTTCTCGTACATGTTCTCGTCGAGGTAGTAGATCCGCTGCGGCTGCGTGGTTTCATCCGGACCGAATTCGATCTGGCCGCGCTCGATCAGCGCCTGCATCGTCGCGGGCGGGTTGCGCCAGCCGCGCGCCGGCATCGCGCACGGCTTGCCGGTGACCGGGTGGATCAGCGGCGTGAAATACTCGTCCGGTGCCTTCTTCTTGTTCGGCCACGCCATCGACACGAGGCGGTACACGCGCCCGTCGGCCGACAGCCGGTCGTACATCACCTCGCCGCCCGACAGGTTGGTCTGCGCCTTCATCCACGCGCGGTAGGCCTTTTGCGCGTCCTTCGCGTTGCCGCTGCGGTACACCGCGTCGTGCGCGGCATCCAGCATGCGCTGCGCGTTGCGCTTCGGGCGCTTCAGCGGCGCTTGCTCGAGCAGCGTCTCGGCGTTGCGCGCGAACAGCACCAGCGATTCGTGCTGGTACGCGACGCCGCGCGCATCGCCCTTCGGGTTGCGCTTGTCCCACACGGCGACGCCGAGCTCGTTCTCCTCGCCGAAGATCTCGCGCAGCATCAGCACGAGCGCATGCACCTCGTGCTCGTCGATGTGCACGGCAATCAGCCCTTCGTCCGACAGAAGCGCGTGCGCGAGCTTCAGGCGCGGATACATCATGTTCAGCCAGTCGGTGTGGAACCGGCCGTTCGCCTCGGTGTTGGTGCTGCGCTTTACGCCGCCTTCGGTCTGGCCCGTCATCGCCAGGTAGTGGCGGATGCTGTCGCTGAAGTCGTCCGGATAGACGAAATCGCTGCCGGTGTTGTACGGCGGGTCGATGTAGACGAGCTTCACCTTGCCCGCGTAGCTCTTGTGCAGCAGCTTCATCACGTCGAGGTTGTCGCCCTCGATCACGAGGTGGCGCGTGTCGTCCCATGCGACGCTGTCGGCAGGGCACGGACGCAGCGTGCCCGTCGACGGCGTGAGCGCGGCCTGGCGCGCGCTGCGCTTGCCGTGCCAGTGGAAGCCGTAGCGCTCGTCGGCGTCGCCGACGGTGCGCTCGCCGACCAGCGCCTTGAGCACGTCGACGTCGACCGACGCGCCGTCCGGGCCTTCGGTCACGAGTTCGGGGAACAGCGCCTTCAGGCGCGCGACGTTATCGGCGGTGAAATCCGTCGACATCGCCTGCGGGCTCGCCGCATCGAGTTTCTGCATCGTTTTTTCCATCGGAGCCCGGCCGCGTGCGCCAGGACGTCGGGCGCACTCACGGCACCGGCGGCAATGGCCACCCGGGCAAACCCGAAACGCTAGCGAGTCGGTCGGCGCAGGTCAAGCACCGATGTGAGGCGATCGTGCGCGCATCGGCCGCGATCGCCCGCCCGACGGGCCGCAAGCGGCTTCGGGCCGGTGGTCGCGGCGGCGGCCGACCGGCGTTCCCCGGGGGCGCTGCGCGGGCCAAAAGCGACGAAAAAAAGGCGAAAAAAAGGGCACGGTCAGCGCGATGCGCCGCCGTGCCAGCATGGAGAATCCCGGATGGAGGGTGTGGCGGAGCCCGGCGGGCCCCGCCCGGATGACCGGCCCTCGGGTCAGAAGCGCGTGCGGATGCCCGACGTCAGTTCGAGCTGGTTCTTCGCGCCGAACGTCGACGACACCTTGTAGCCGCCATGCAGCTTCATGTAGTCGCCGGCCAGATACACCTCGGTGCGCTTGCTCAGGTGGTAGAACACCGACCCATAGATCGTCTCCTTGAAGCCGTTGCCGACGCCGTTGGTCAGGCTGAACGCGCCGAGGTTCGCGTTCGGCGTGAAGCC
The DNA here is from genome assembly GCF_003853505.1 of Burkholderia sp. Bp9015. Classification (NCBI taxonomy): domain Bacteria; kingdom Pseudomonadati; phylum Pseudomonadota; class Betaproteobacteria; order Burkholderiales; family Burkholderiaceae; genus Burkholderia; species Burkholderia sp. Bp9015. The sequence goes on along the minus strand of NZ_QTPZ01000006.1, from coordinate 227,372 downwards.
GTCGGCGTTGTACGCGGCGTTCTTGATGCGCATCTGTTGATAGCCGAGCTCGTAGTCGAGCGCGCCCTTCGGCGCGATCTTCATCGACACGGTCCACGAATCGTCGTGGCGCTGGCCGAGCGCGCCCTGGTCGCCGTTGTAGCGGAAGTAGCCGGCGTTCAGGCGCACGATGCTGAACGCGTAGTCGCCGCCGACCGAGAACGTCTGGTTCCTGAAGCCGTTGTGGTTCACGTGGTTGTAGAAGCCCGACACGGCGAACGGCCCGCCGTTGTAGCCGAGCGCGACCTGGTATGCGGAGCCGGTCGCGAACGAGGTCGAGTTGCTGAACTGGTAGCCGGCGCTCGCGAAGATACCGTTGCTGAACAGCTTCTTCCACGCGACGCCGTTGTTGTAGCGCGTGCCGGTCGGGCCGGCCGCGTAGAAGATCATCTGCTTGAAGTTGTTCGAGTTGGTCCAGCCGCCTTCCTCGGTCGTCAGCTTCGCGGAGCCGTACGCGTCGCCGTAGATCGCCGACGCGTCGCGCGCGATCGTATTCTGGAAGCCGGCCGTCAGCTTGCCGAAGCGCTCGTCCTCGACGCCGACCCAGGCGTCACGGTCGAAGATCTGGCCCTCGTCTTCCATCTGGCCGTTCGCGACCACGAATTCGCTTTCGAGGCGGAAGATGATCTTCGTGCCGCCACCGATGTCCTCGGCGCCTTTCAGGCCCCAGCGGCTGCCGCTGAACCACGGCTCGCCTTCGTTGCCCATGCCGATCACATGGTTGCCGTTGGCGTCGGCGTGGGTCCGGTAGGTCGGAAAGCTCAGGTCCATCAGGCCGTAAAGCTGCACGCTCGACTGCGCCTGCGCCTGGGTGCCGGCGCACAGGCCTGCCGCCGCGATGGAAAGGGCAAGGGTTTTTCGTTTCAAGATCGTCTCCTCCGAGCTGCCGCATTGAAATCTGTTTGTTGGCAGTACGTAATGTATGCCGATTGTTGCCGACCACAGCGAGAGGGTCGACGCATAGCATCGTAGAGGGGGCAATCCTTCACGCCGCTTTCCCGGAGGAAAGAATCGGATCGGTGAAAACACCGAAATCGCAATAATCGGGAATCGGGCAGGCGGGCAGCCCGCGGGCTGCCAAAACAACGTTACGTGCTGCGAATCGATGCCGCGGGCCGCGCCGTCAGTCCTGCGCGGTCTTCGCGCGCAGGATATAGCCGAGCCCGCGCAGCGTGATGATCTCGGCCGTGCTGAGCGCGAGATGCTTGCGCAGCCGGTGGATGTAGATGTCGATCGCATCCGCGCTCGGCTCGTCGTCGAGCGCGAACACGCTGTCCATCAGCCGCGCCTTCGATACCGTCTTGTTCTGCTGCAGCATCAGCGTTTCGAGAATCGCATGCTCGCGGCGGCGCAGCGCGAGCACCGTGTCGCCGCAGCGGAATTCACGCGTGCCGAACGCATAGACGAGATCGCCGCACACGAGCTGCGTCGTGCCGACGCCGGCCTGCCGGCGGATCAGCGCGCGGATCCGCGCGACCAGCTCGCGCGATTCGAACGGCTTGACCACATAGTCGTCGGCGCCCGCGCCGAAACAGTCGACCTTGTCGTCGACCGAGCCGTGCGCGGTCAGCATCAGCACCGGCACGTTGTCGTTGCGGCGCCGCAATCGCGCGAGCACTTCCTTGCCGCTGATGCCAGGCAGCCGCATGTCGAGCAGCACCGCGTCGTAGCGCTCGGTCTTCAGCACGGTATCGGCGCGCTCGCCGTCGCCGACGCAGTCGACCGCGAAATCCTCGCCGCGCAGCAGGTTCACGATCCAGTGCGCGAGTTCGGCGTTGTCTTCGACCAGCAGGAGTTTCATGGCGACTTCATCTCTTCAAGGAAACGTCGGGCCGCCCCAAGTTTCCCGCCCGGCAGGTAGTCCCCTTGGGGGGCCTGGCGCGCAGCGACAGGTTTGGGCGCACTCTTCAATCGTACGCGGGCAGCCGCACGGTCACGACGATACCGCGATTGCCGGGGCCCGGCGCGAGCGACGCGCTGCCGCCGTGCGCCTGCGCGATCTCGCGGACGATCGCGAGGCCCAGGCCCGAGCCTTCGGTGTCGGCCGACACGCGGTAGAACCGCTTGAACACGTGCGGCCGCGCTTCGGCCGGAATGCCGGGGCCGTTGTCGACCACCTCCAGCACGACCGCGGCGCCGTCGCGCCGTGCCGCGACCGTCACGCAGCCGCCCGGCTGCGTATAGCGCACGGCGTTGTCGACGAGGTTCATCACCAGCGCGGTCAGCAGGCTGTCGCTGCCCGCGACGTCGAGCCGTTCGCCGAGATCGGCGCCGAGGTCGATGTCGCGCTGCTGCGCGAGCACGATGGTTTCCTCGAGCACGCTCGACACGACGGCCGCGAGATCGACGCGATGCGTGAGCAGCGTCGACGGCGTCGCTTCCGCGTGCGCGAGCAGCAGCAACTTGTCGGTCACGTCGGCCATCTTGCGGCTGCTGCGCTGCATGCTGTCGAGCACCGACGCCAGCTCGCGATCGTCATGGTCGCGCTGCTGCGCGTACTGGATCTGCGTGTCGAGCACCGCGATCGGCGTGCGCAGCTGGTGCGCGGCGTCGGCAATGAAGCGGCGCTGCGTGGCCGTGTGCGTATTGAGCCGCGCGATGCACTGGTTGATCGCGTCGACGATCGGCCGCAGCTCGTGCTGCAGCCGCTCCGGGCGGATCGGCTCCAGTTCCATCGGCCCGCGGTCGGCGACGTCGTCCTTCAGCTTCATCAGCGGGCGCAGCTCGAGCGTGAGGCCGAGATAGACGAGCACGATCGCGAGCACCAGCATCAGCGACAGGCGCACGAGCTGCGGCCGCCAGATCGTCGCGACCATCGCGTCGTACGAGCGCGTCGTCTTCGCGACGATCACCGTGACCGTCTCGATCTGCCCCTCGTCGTACAGCTGGCGGTCGTAGGCGGCCGCGCGCAGCCGCACGCCGTCGAGCGACGTGTCGTACAGCGTCGGCTCGACCCCGTGCCGCCCGGGCACCGCGAGCGCCGGGTTGCCCGCGAGCAGCCGGTCGTGGCCGTCGATTACCTTGTAGAACACCGAATCGCCCGACGGCGATTCGAAGATCTCCAGCGCGGCCGGCGGCACGTCGGCCGCCGGCCGCCCGTTGCGCCATTCGACGTCCTCGCCGATCGTGCGCGCGGACGCGACGAGCGCGCTGTCCTGTACGAGCCCGGCCGTGCGCCGCGCGGTGTCGTACGACATCGCGCCCGCGATCAGCACGAAAGCCGCGAGCGGCAGCAGCAGCCACCACAAGAGCCGCCCGCGCAGGCTGTGCGCCATTCCGTCTCCTCAATGCCGAACCGCGCCGGGGTAACCGGCGCGGTTCGGGCGTGTCATTCGATGATGCGTGCGTTGCTCAGAACGCGGCGGGGCGCCACTTGAGCAAGCGCTTCTCGAGCCAGGTCAGCAGATAGTCGGCGGCCAGCGCGACCACGGCCAGCACGATCATCGCCGCGAACACGCCGCTCGCGTTGAACGCGCCCTGGGCGGTGGAGATTAGCAGGCCGATGCCCTGCTTGGAACCCAGGAATTCGCCGACGACCGCACCGACCAGCGCGAAGCCGAAGCTCACGTGCAGGCTCGCGAGAATCCACGACAGCGCGGACGGAATCACGACCGACGTGGTGATCTGCCGGCGCGACGCGCCGAGGATCTGCGCGTTCGCGATCAGGTAGCGGTCGGCTTCGCGCACGCCCTGGAACGCGTTGCCGAACACGACGAAGAACACCATCACGACGGCCAGCGCGATCTTCGACGCCATGCCGAGGCCGAGCGCGATCACGAAAATCGAGCCGAGCACGACGCGCGGGATCGAGTTCGCGATCTGGATATAGAGGCCGAACACGTCGGACATCAGCTTGTTGCGGCCGAGCACGATCCCGCAGAGCACGCCGGCGACCGAGCCGATCAGGAAGCCGATCGTGGTTTCCTCGAGCGTCACCCAGACCTGCGTAAGCAGCGGCCCTTGCGACGTGCCGTTCGCGAACCAGTCCTGGAGCTGCGCGAAGATCAGCGTCGGCTGCGAGAAGAAGAACGGATCGATCCACTTCAGGCGCGCGGCGAGTTCCCAGCCGCCCAGCACGACGACGAGCACGGCGATCCGCAGGCCGATGATCAGTTGCCGGCGGCGGCGCAGCCGGGTTTGAGCGGCACGCGACTCGTCCTCGAGCGACGTTGCCGGAATGGCGGTGGGGGGAAGCGTCATGTCGGTCATGCTCCTGTCCTGTCCTTGCTGCTGTCAGCCGATCTGCACTTCTTCGCGCAGGTCGTGCCAGATGTCCTTGGAAATTTCGATGAAGCGCGTGTCGTAGCGAATCTCCGACGTGACGCGCGGGCGCGGCAGGTCGATCTCGTACACGCGCTTGAGCGTCGCGGGGCGCGCGGTCAGCACGAACACGCGGTCGGCGAGCGCGATCGCCTCCTCGAGATCGTGCGTGACGAACACGACCGAGCCCTTGTTCGCGGACCACAGCTGCAGCAGCTCGTCCTGCATCAGCGTGCGCGTCTGCATGTCGAGCGCGGAGAACGGCTCGTCCATCAGCAGGATTTCCGGCTGGTTGATGAAGGTCTGCGCGAGCGCGACGCGCTTGCGCATCCCGCCGGAGAGCTGGTGTGGGTAGTGTTTCGTGAACTTGTCGAGGCCGACCTTGCGGATCCATTCCTCGGCCTGCGCGTAGGCGACGTCCTTCGAGCGGCCGCGAAACAGCGGGCCTGCCGCGACGTTGTCGATCACGTTGCGCCACGGGAACACCGCGTCGGCCTGGAACACGAAGCCGATGCGCGGATCGATCCCGTCGACCGGGCGGCCCATCACGCGCACCTCGCCGGAAGCCGGCTTCAACAGCCCGGTGATCAGGTTCAGCGTGGTCGACTTGCCGCAGCCGGTCGGCCCGACGATCGCGATGAACTCGCCGCGCGCGACGCTCATGCTGAAGTCGCGCAGCGCGACGGTGGCCTTGCCTTCCGGCGAAATGAAGCGGCACGACACATTGCGAAACTCGATCGCCGGTGTGCTCGGAGAAACTGCCTGGGTCATCGCATTCGTCCTGCGGGTGATGAGGGCGCCGCATCGTGGCGGCGCCGGGCCGGTCAGCCGGGCCGGAACGGGGAACGCGCGGCGGCGGGATCGCCGCCGCCGGCGCCGAGATCGATTACTTCGCGTTCACGAAATCGTTGGTGTAGGTGCGCGCCAGGTCGATGTGCTTGCCCTTCACCGACGGGTTGAACGCCGACAGCACCTTCAGCACGGTCGCCGGGCCGTCGGCCGGCATCTTCGCGTCGGCGGTGTACATCGGCAGCGATGCCTTCAGCGCGGACACGTACAGCGCCTTGTCCTTCTGGTAGTCGGCCGGCATCTTCGCGGCGATTTCCTCGGCGCTGTGCGTGTGGATGAACTGCATCGTCTTCGCGAACGCGTGCGCGAGCTTGGTGGCTTCGGCCTTGTGCGAATCGGCCCACGCCGACTGCACGTACAGGCTCGCGGCCGGATAGGTGCCGCCGAGCGCGGCGCGCGTGCCTTCCAGCGTGCGCAGGTCGACCAGCACCTTCGCGTCGCCCATCTTCTCGAGCGCGGACACCGTCGGCTCGGTCGTCATCCCGGCGTCGATGCGGCCCTGCTTGATCGCGGCGATGAAGCTCGCGTCGGCGCCGACCGGCAGCATCGTGTACTGCGTCGACGGCACGCCGTGCTGCAGCGCGAGATATTGCGTGAGGAAGCTCGTCGACGAGCCGAGGCCCGTCACGCCGAGCGTCTTGCCCTTCGCGTCGGCCATCGACTTGAAAGTGGGTGCCGCCTTGGTCGACACCATCTCGACCTCGCCCGGCACCTGGCCGAACACGGCGATCGCCTTCACGTCCTTGCCCTTGCTCTGCAGGTCGATCGTGTGGTCGTAGAAGCCGACGACGCCCTGCACGGCGCCCGCCAGCAGCTCGTTCTCGGCGTCGACGCCGGCCGGCTGCGACAGCAGCTCGACGTCGAGCCCTTCGGCCTTGAAGTTGCCGAGCTCCTGCGTGAGCCGCGCGGGCAGGTAGATCAGCTTCGCGATCCCGCCGACCATGATCGTGATCTTGCCGCCGTCGTCGGCGAAAGCGGGGTGAGCGGCGAGCGCGCAGCTCAGGCTGGCTGCCACGGCGAGGGTGCGCAGGATGGGTCGCATCGGGGTCGTCTCCTTCGTTGTATTCGTATGGCGCGATGCTTGCTGCATCGTCCTGACGAGTATAGGAAGGCGAAACCTTCTGCAACCTTTCGCGGGGTGGCGGTTCCTTTAGGGGTTTTCCAGCAATCGGCGGCTCAAGCGGCCTGGCGCCAGCCGAGCAACACCCGCCCCATCGCATCCAGCCCCATGTCGAACAGATGCGACACGAACGGCACGAGGTTCGGGATCATCAGTTGCACGAGCAACAGCCCGACCAGCATCGTGACCGGAAAGCCGATCTGGAAGATGCCGATCTGCGGCGCCGCGCGGTTCAGGATCCCGAGCGCGAGGTTCGCGATCAGCAGCGCCGCGACGACCGGCAGCGCGAGCAGCAGCCCCATCTCGAACACGGTCGCGCCGAACGCGGCGAGCGTGCGCCAGCCGGGCGCGTGCAGCAGGTCGGCCGACACCGGCAGCGTCTGGAACGACGCGGCCAGCGCCGCGAACACCTGCAGGTGGCCGTCCACCGCGAGAAACGCGAGCATCGCGATCGCATTCAGGAAGCGGCCCATCGCCGGCGTCGCGCCGTTCGAATGCGGGTCGAAGAAGGTCGCGAAACCGAGCCCCATCGACAGGCCGATGAAGTCGCCGGCCGCCTCGACGGCCGCGAACACGATCTGCATCGTGAAGCCCATCGCAACGCCGATCAGGAACTGCGTGACGACGATCCAGATGCCCTGCGCGGAGAACACCGTGACGCCCGGCATCGCGCCGAGCGTCGGCGCGACGACCAGCGCCAGGAACGCGGCGATGCCGATCTTCACGCGCACCGGCACGGCCGCATGGCCGACCACGGGTGCCGTCGCGACGAGCGCGAGCATCCGCACGAACGGCCACAGGAAGGCCGTCAGCCAGCCGTTGAGCTGCGCGTAGGTAACCGAGAACATCGGGGGGGAACGAAAGCCGGACGCGCCGCTCAGCCGGCGCCGAGCGTCGCGACGTGCAGCAGCGTCTGCCGCAGGTAGTCGAGCATCGTCGTCAGCATCCACGGGCCGGCGATCACGAGCGTCGCGGCCACCGCGAGCAGCTTCGGGATGAACGACAGCGTCGATTCGTTGATCTGCGTCGCGGCCTGGAACAGGCTCACGACGAGGCCGACCGCGAGCGCGACCAGCAGCAGCGGGGCGGCCAGCAGCAGGCCGACCATCATCGCCTGGTGCGCCAGCGTCATCACCTGTTCGGGTGTCATCGTGCGCGTCCTCCGCTTACGTGAAGCTCTGCGCGAGCGAGCCGATCAGGAGCTGCCAGCCGTCGACCAGCACGAACAGCATCAGCTTGAACGGCAGCGACACGGTGGACGGCGACACCATCATCATCCCCATCGACATCAGCACGCTCGCGACGACCATGTCGATGATCAGGAACGGGATGAAGATCGTGAAGCCGATCTGGAAGCCGGTCTTCAGCTCGCTCGTGACGAACGCGGGCACCAGCAGCGACAGCGGCACGTCTTCCGGGCCCTGCATCGGCGCGGCCTTCGAGATCTTCGCGAACAGCGCGAGATCGGTCTCGCGGGTCTGCTTCAGCATGAAGGTCTTGAACGGCGCGACGCCGCGCTGCACGGCCTGCTCCATCGGCATCGAGCCGTCGGAAAACGGCTTGTAGCCGTCGGCGTACGCACGGTCGAGCACCGGTGACATCACGAAGAAGGTGAGGAACATCGCGAGGCCGACCAGCACCTGGTTCGGCGGCGTCGTCGCGGTGCCGAGCGCCTGGCGCAGCAGCGACAGCACGATGATGATGCGCGTGAAGCTCGTCATCATCAGCAGCATCGCCGGCAGGAACGACAGCATCGTGAGCAGCAGCATCGTCTGCACGCTCAGCGAATAGGTGGTGCCGCCGTTCGGGCCCGGGCTGGTGTTGAACGCGGGCAGGCCGGCCGCCTGCGCGCACGCGAGCGCCGGGGCGGCGCAGAGGATCAGCACGGGCGCGAAGCGCGCCGCGCGACGCAGGAATTCGTGTTTCATCGGAATGCGAGTACGGAAAGAGGGCGCGACGCCATGTCAGCGGTCCTTGCCGCGTCCGAAGCGCTTCGCGGCTTCGCCCGCGAGCGCGTCGCGAAACCGCGCGCCGAACGTGCCGGGCTGGCCGCCGCCGGTTGCGGTGCCGCCGGCGGGTGCCTCGGCCGTCGCGGTGGCCGCCGCCGAGCCGGCCGGCAGCGTATGCAGCAGCCGCACGTTGCCCGGCGCGACGCCGAGCACGAGCCAGGTGTCGCCGATCTCGACGATCGTCGCGCTTTCCTTCGCGCCGAGCGCGACGCTCGACACGACCTTCAGCGGGCCACCGCGCCGCGCGGGCTGGAACCCGAAGCGGCGCGCGAGCCACGCGCAGCCGAACACGAGGCCGATCACGACCGCGAGCCCGACGAGCGTCTGCAGCACCGCGCCGACGCCGAGCGACGGCACGGCCGAGCCGACCGTCACGCTCGATGCGATGGCGCCGGCGTTGTTCACCGCGTTCATGTCGGCGGCGCCGGCCGGCGCGCACGCAAGCGACGCGGCAACGGCAGCCGCCGCCGCGATCGCGAACAGGCGCGCGCGGCGGCCGGACGTCACGACTTTCATCGATTCAGCTTCCGGATCCGTTCGGCCGGCGTGATGATGTCGGTCAGCCGGATGCCGAACTTGTCGTTGACCACCACGACCTCGCCCTGCGCGATCAGGCAGCCGTTCACGAGCACGTCCATCGGCTCGCCGGCGAGGCCGTCGAGCTCGACGACCGACCCCTGCGCGAGCTGCAGCAGGTTGCGGATCGCGATCTTGGTGCGGCCGAGCTCCACGGTCATCTTGACCGGGATGTCGAGAATCATCTCGATGTCGTTGTGCGTCGAGCTGGCCGCGGCCTTCGACAGCGGCTGGAACACGCCGGCGCCGGTCGCGCCCGCCTGCACCGGCTGCTGGTTCTGCTCGGCGAGCGCGGCAGCCCAGTCGTCAATGCCCGAATCCTCTTCCGCGGCGGCGGGTGCTGCCTGCACGGCCGCGGCCGATTCCGCGAGGGCCGCGTCGGCGAGTGCCTGCGGGTCGAGTTCGGTCGTCGGGTTCAGCTCACTCATATCCACCTTCCTTCATCGTGTCGCCCGCGCTGATCATCTTCTGTACGCGCAACGCATATTGACCATTGAAAATGCCGTAGCCGCACTCCATCACCGGCACGCCGTCGACCTTCGCGGTGATCGTGTCCGCGATCTCCAGCGGCAGCACATCGCCCGCGCGCAGGTTCAGGATCTTCTCGAACGTCGACGGGATCTCGGCGAGATCCGCGCTCAGCTCGACCTCGGCCGACTGCACCTGCTGCGACAGCACGCGCACCCAGCGGCGGTCGACTTCGAGCGCCTCGCCCTGGATCGGCGACGCGAGCACGTCGCGGATCGGCTCGACCATCGAGTACGGCATGCAGATGTGCAGCGTGCCGCCCGTCGGCCCGAACTCGATCGAGAACTGCGTGACGATCACGATCTCGTTCGGCGTCGCGACGTTCGCGAACTGCGTGTGCATCTCCGAGCGCACGAATTCGAACTGCAGCGGCCGCACGCTCTTCCACGCGGTCGTGTAGTGCTCGAACACGAGGTTCAGCAGCTTGCCGATGATCCGCTGCTCGGTGGCCGTGAAGTCGCGGCCCTCGACGCGCGTGTGGAAACGCCCGTCGCCGCCGAACAGGTTGTCGACGACGAAGAACACGAGGTTCGGGTCGAACACGAACAGCGACGTGCCGCGCAGCGGCTTCACGTGCACCAGGTTCAGGTTCGTCGGGATCGGCAGGTTGCGGGTGAACTCGCTGTACTTCTGCACCTTCACCTGGCTCACGGAGATTTCCGCCGTGCGCCGCATGAAGTTGAAGATGCCGATCCGCAAGAGGCGCGCGAAGCGGTCGTTGATGATCTCGAGGCCGGGCATCCGGCCGCGGACGATCCGCTCCTGCGTCGCGATGTTGTAGGGGCGGACGCCCGACGTATCGCGCTGCTCGTCGATTGCGTCGGTTTCGCCCGTGACGCCCTTGAGGAGGGCATCGACCTCCTCCTGGGACATGAACTCCTGGTGGCCCATGCGCGCTCCTTTTCCGGCCGCGTTACTGGACGACGAATTCGGTGAACAGCACGTCGTCGACCTTCGCGCGCTGGTTGCCCGGCTGCGTCGGCTGTTCGATCAGCTCGCGCAGCTCCTTCGCGAGCGAACGCTTGCCGTCCGGCGTCGCGAGATCCTCGGGATGCTTGTTCGACAGCGCGAGCAGGATCCGGCTGCGGGTCTCCGGCATGCGCGCGGTCAGCTGCTCCTGTGCCTTCGGGTCGGTGAGCTTCAGCGACAGGCCGACGCGCAGGTAGTGCTGCACGCCGTCGTCCGACTGCAGGTTGACGGTCAGCGGGTCGAGCGGGAAGAACACCGGGGCTGCCAGCGGCGCCGGTTCGGCGGGCGCGCTCGCATGGCCGACGCCGGTCTTGCTCAGGAACACGTACATGCCGCCCGCGGCGGCGGCCGCTGCGCCCAGCGCGATGACGGCGATGAGCGCGATGCGCTTGAACTTGCCGGACGAGGCCGGCTTGTCGGCAGTCGGGTTTGCGGTCGTGGAGGCCATGTGAATGCGTGCGTGATGTCTCGTAGCATGCATTGTTCGGCATCCGGGCCGAGCCCGATGGGCGGAAAAGAGGGGGGAATTGCGGCTATCTCAGCCGATTGTCGGCCGGGTGTCGGCTCGATGCAGGGTACGAGCGGCGGGAAAACGGCGTCTGCGAGCGGTGAGGCGGGCGACCGGCGGGCATCCGGGCCTTCAGGCGGGAAGGGCGGGCGGCGGCACCCGCCCGCGCATCGTCAGATCGGCAGCAGCGACAGCAGCGGCGCGATCAGCACCATCGCCACGCCCGCGATCATCATCGTGAGGCTCGACACGACGCCTTCCTCGCTGCCGATCTCGCGCGCCTTCGCCGTGCCCACGCCGTGGGCGGCCGCGCCGAACAGCGCGCCGCGCGCGAGCCGCGTGCGCATCGGCACCAGCGCGAGCACGATCTCGCCGAGCAGCATCCCGCAGATGCCGGTCGCGATCACGAACAGCGCGGTGAGATCCTTCGGCGCATGGATCTTGTCGGAAACGGCGAGCGCGAACGGGGTCGACACCGAGCGCGTCATCAGCGAGCGCTGCAGCTCGGGCGACAGGTGCAGCAGCTTCGCGAGCAGCAGCGATCCGCACACGCCGGCACCGATCCCGACCGCGACGCCGACCGACAGCGACAGCCAGTGGCGGCGGATCAGGTCGCGATACTCGTAGATCGGCACCGCGAACGCGATCGTCGCCGGGCCGAGCAGCCACATCAGCCAGCGCGTGTCGCGGAAGTAGACCGAATACGGGATGCCGGTCAGCACGACGAGCAGCGCCAGCACGCCCGGCACGAACACGAGCGGCGAGAACAGCAGCGTCTTCCTGTATGCGTAGAGCCGCTTCGACACGAAATACAGGACGACCGTCAGCACGAAGCAGCCGACGGAGATCGCGGTATTCACGCGGTCGGCGGACAGGTTCGACAGCAGCGCAAGCATCGCAGGCTCCGGCTCAGTGGGCCGACGCGGTCGCGAGGCGCGCACGGCGGCGCTCGGCGAACACGCGCTGCGCGGCGAGCCGGCGCTCGAGCTTCGCGGCGAGGTCGACCGCCACCGCCACCGCGACCATCACGAACGCGGTGCCGGCGAGCATGACCAGCGCGATGCGCCAGCCGTCCTCGCGGAACAGCCCGCCATACTGGACGGCCGCGACAGCGGCCGGCACGAAGAACAGCAGCATGTCGGACAGGAGCCAGTTCGCGCCGTCCTTCACCCACGCGGGCGCGACCCGGCCCGAGAACAGCAGCGCGAGCAGCACCGCGAGGCCGACGACGCCGGACGGCACCGGCAGCCCGACCGCGCGCACGGCCCAGTCGACCGCCATCCACAGCACGCCGAGCGCGGTGGCCTGCAGCACGATCCGGCCCGTACGCGCAACGTTGCCCGCAGCGGCGGGGCGGGCGGCGGCAGTGGCGGTCGGCTTGGTCATGGCGGGCTCCATACAGATGTTGCGTTGATGGTGTGAGTATAGGGTTTCCCCTAACCATAAATAAAATGACTTGTCTCTATCCTTGTCATTCCAATTCGGAATTCAGCTTGGTTCGTTGCACCAACTTGGGGAGTCATCGATGGAATTGCGCGCGCTGCGGTACTTCGTCGAGGTGGTCCGTCAGCAGAGCTTCACGGCGGCCGCCGACCGGTTGTTCGTCACGCAGCCGACCATCAGCAAGATGGTGAAGGCGCTCGAGGACGAGATCGGCTCGCCGCTGTTGCTGCGCGACGGCCGGCAGATGGTGCTGACCGACGCGGGGCGGATCGTGTTCCAGCGCGGCCAGGACGTGCTCGCCGCGCAGGCGCAGCTGCAGTCGGAACTGAAGGATCTGGGCACGCTCGGGCGCGGCGAGCTGACGATCGGCATTCCGCCGCTCGGCGGGTCGCTGTTCACGCCGATCATCGCCGCGTACAAGCAGCGTTATCCGAACATCGAGCTGAAGCTGTTCGAGCAGGGCGCGCGGATGATCGAGGCCGCGCTGATGTCGGGCGAGCTCGAGCTCGGCGGGCTGCTGGAGCCGGTCGATCCGGCCACGTTCGAGCGACTGCCGATGGTGCGCGCGCCGCTGTGGCTGGTCGCGCCGCGCGAGTCGCGCTGGGAGGATCACACGGCCGTGCCGCTCGCCGATCTGGCGCGCGAGTCGTTCGTGTTCTACGCGGAAAGCCTCGCGCTGCACGACGCGGTGCTCGACGCGTGCCGGCAGGCCGGCTTCACGCCGTCGATCGTGAGCCGCAGCGGTCATTGGGATTTCATGGCCGCGCTGGTGCACGCGGGGGTCGGCATCGCGCTGTTGCCGGAGCCGTACTGCCGGCGGCTCGATGCGCGGCAGTTCACGTGCCGGCCGATCGTCGAGCCGGAGATCACCTGGGCGATCGCGCTCGGCTGGCTGAAGAAGGGTTACCTGTCGCACGCGGCGCGGGCGTGGCTCGACGTCGCGCGGGCGACGCTGCCGATCGCGTCGGGCGACGATCTGGCCTTCGGCGGGTTGCGGGCGAGGGAGTGAGGCGCGCGGCGCGGGCGGCGCAGCGATACGACGAACGGGCGGAGGCCGGCGCGGCCCGCCGCGCGTTCAATGCCCCATCGCCGGCCCCGCGCCTTTCCTCGGCTTCGTGATCCACACAAGCGCCGCGAGTGCGATGAACACGCCCGCCGACAGATGGAAGAAGTCGTTGGTCGCCATCATGAAGCCCTGCTGCGTGACGAGCTGGTTGAGCTGCGCGTTGGCCGTCTGCCCGACGATCCCGAGCTGCGCGAGCGCGCCCTGGTAGTCGGTCGTGCTCTGCGCGTAGATGCTCACCGATTCCGACAGCCGCGCGTGGTGATAGATCGCATCGTTCTCCCAGAACGTCGAGCTGGCCGCGGTGCCGATCGCGCCCGACAGCGTGCGCAGGAAGTTCGACAGCCCGGACGCGCTCGCGAGCCGCTCGTCGGAGATGCTCGACAGCGTGATCGTCGTCATCGGCACGAAGAAGCAGGCGACGCCGATCCCCTGCACGAGCCGCGGCAGGATCACGTGGTTGAACGGCACGTCGAGCGTGAACGTCGAATTCCAGACCGATACACCCGCGAACACGATGAACGCGAAGCTCGCGACCATCCGCAGGTCGAGCCGGTGCATGTTGCGCCCGATCAGCGGCGACAGCACCAGCGCGAGCAGCCCGACCGGCGCGGTCGCGAGGCCGGCCTTGCCGGCCGTGTAGCCCATCACCGTCTGCAGCCACAGCGGGAAGATCACGACCGAGCCGAAGAACGCCATGAAGCCGAACGAGATGATCAGCGCGCCGAGCGCGAAGTTGCGGTCCTTGAACAGCGACAGGTCGACCACCGGTTCCTTCTCGGTCGCCTCCCACACGAGCATGAACGCGAGCGACACGACCGCGATCAGCGCGAGCGCGACGATGAAGCTCGAGTTGAACCAGTCGCGGTCCTTGCCGAGGTCCAGCATCATCTGCAGGCACGATACGCCGATCACGAGCAGCGCGAGGCCGATCGCGTCGATCCGCTGCTTCGTCGTCTTCGTCTCGCGGCCGCGCAGCAGGAAGTATGCGCAGGCCGCCGAGAAGATCCCGATCGGCAGGTTGATGTAGAAGATCCACGGCCACGTGTAGTTGTCGCTGATCCAGCCGCCCAGCAACGGGCCGAAGATCGGCGCGACGATCACCGTCATCGCCCATAGCCCGAGCGCGAGCCCGCGCTTCGCGGGCGGATAGCTGCGCATCAGGATCGTCTGCGACAGCGGCACCATCGGCCCGGACACGAGGCCCTGCAGCAGCCGGAACGCGATCAGCGTCTCGAAGTTCTCCGCGAGGCCGCACAGCGCCGACGCGATCGTGAACGCGAGCACCGACAGCGTGAACAGGCGCACCTCGCCGACCCGCCGTGCGAGCCAGCCGGTCAGCGGCACCGCGATCGCGGACGCGACCGAATACGACGAGATCACCCACGTGCCTTCGCTCGTCGCGACGCCGAGGCTGCCCGAGATGGTCGGCACCGCGACGTTCGCGATCGACGTGTCGAGCACTTCCATGAAGGTGCCGAGCGCGAGCCCGACGGTGAGGAGCGCGAGCGCGCCGCCGGTGAGCGGCGCGGGTTGGGCGGCAGGTGGCGCGGCGGATGCCGTGGTGGCGGACATCGGAATCTCCTAGACGCGACGCGCGCAGCGCGCCGGCACAACACACGGGCGCACCCTATCGCGCGGCCCGGACGGGTGGAACGGGTGAGGGGAGAGATGGAGCACGTGCCTCGTCATCTTCTGCCCAGACAGAGAAATAAGCGAATGCTTAACCTAGACATCGGGCCTCCCGCGCTCAGCAATCCGGTTCGTCGGGCTTCGGGCAGCCGCCGTCGCCGGGCCCGTTGGCGATGAACCGCTGCAGCAGGCCGGTGAGCAGCGCGAGTTCGTCGGCCGAGAAACCGGCGAGCTGCGCGTTCAACGCGGTCGCGATCAGCGACGGCAGCGCGCGGGCCGCGTCGGCGCCGCGCTCGGTCAGCGTCAGCTCGATCACGCGGCGGTCCTGTTCGCTGCGCGAGCGCGCGACCAGGCCCTTGCGCTCGAGGCGGTCGAGCATCCGGGTCATCGAACCGCTGTCGTACGACATCTTGCGCGACAGCTCGAACGGCGTGCGCGCATAACCGCGCGACAGCAGCAGGATCACGCCGATCTGCTGCGCGGTGAGGTCGTACGGCTCGAGTGCGCGGTCCATTCGCTCGACGAGCGCCTGCCGGGCCTTGGTCAGGTAATAACCGAGGCTCGTTTCCAGTGCGATGGTGTCGGGATCGTAGAGGCCGCCGTTCATGCGAATTGCGCGCGCAGCAACAGTGCGTTTCAGGTCAAAACGCGCCCAGTATCTTGAAAAATGATTGCTTAGTCAATATTATTTCAGGCAACCAGTTACGACGTGCATGCCGCACTGCCGGAGACGATGTTCTGACCGCTCAGCCCGCGCTGCCGGGCACCCGAGGATGTTCGCAATGCTGTTCCTGAAAAATGCCGCCGGCGCGCTGCGCCGCAACCTGACCGATACCGCTCATCATGTGTTCTCCGGGCCGCACCGCGGCTGGAAGATCGCGCTGTACGTGACGATGCTGGTGGTGCCGGGCGGGTCGCTCGCGGCGCTCGGGTTTGCCTGGTTCGATCACCGCCGGCAGCGCAACGCGAAGGGCGCCGCCCGCCGCACGAGCCGGCCGGCGGCCACGGAGCCGTCGACATGGCGGTCCGCCGCCGATCCCGTCCCGGTGCCCGCGCGCTGTCACTGACACCGCCGGCTCCCGTCATCCCGACCGAATGCCGGCCGCACCCCGCGGCCCGGCTTCGTCTGCGCCGCATTCGTCGCCTGCCTCGAGCGCAAGCGATCCGTAATGACCGGTAAACCGGCCGGCCGCGCCGGTAACACATTCGTGCCGCCGCGCACCGTACCCTTAGGGCTGCGCGGCTTTCCCGCCGTCAGTTACCATTTGTCCGCCAGCGGCACGACGACCGCATCGCGCGACGCCGCTCGCCGGCCGCAGCATCCCGACAGGAAAACCACCATGCCGTACGCTCCCCTCCCGCGCGCCCTTCGCCCGCTGAGCGCCGCCGTCGCCGTCGCGACGGCCGTGCTGCTCGCCGGCTGCGCCGTCGGGCCCGACTATCACCGGCCCGACACGTCGATCCCCGCCGCCTTCAAGGAAGCGCCGGCCGGCTGGAAAGTCGCGCAGCCCGCCGACCGCGCCGACCGCGGTCCGTGGTGGAGCGTCTACAACGACCCGCAGCTCGACGCGCTGGTCGGCAAGCTCAACGCATCGAACCAGACCATCGCGCAATCGGCCGCCGCGTACCGGCAGGCCCGCGCGCTCGTCGCCGAAGCGCGTGCCGCGTACTTCCCGACCGTCGGGCTGACCGCCTCGGGCTCGCGCTCCCGGACGGGGCGTACGTCGTCTTCGTCGAGCTTCGGCAGCAGTTCGTCGATCAGCAACAGCTACAGCGTCGGCCTCGACGCGAGCTGGGAACCCGACCTGTGGGGCAAGGTGAGCCGCACCGTCAGCGCGCAGCGCGCCGGCGAAGCGGCCGCCGCGGCCGATCTCGCGAACGCGCGGCTCTCGCAGCAGGCGCTGCTCGCGCAGACCTACTTCCAGCTGCGCACGTCCGACGCGCTGCAGAAGCTGCTCGACGACACCGTGAAGTCGTACGGCGAATCGCTGAAGCTCACGCAGAACCAGTACGCGCAGGGCGTCGCCGCGCGCGCGGACGTGATCCAGGCGCAGACGCAGCTGCAGAGCGCGCAGGCCGCGTCGATCGACAACGGCGTCGCGCGCGCGCAGTACGAGCATGCGATCGCGACACTGATCGGCGAACCGGCATCGACGTTCTCGCTGGCGCCGAACCCGCTCGCGGCGGAGCCGCCGATCACGCCGGTCGACGTGCCGTCCGCGCTGCTCGAGCGCCGGCCCGACATCGCGGCGGCCGAGCGCCGCGCGGCGGCCGCGAACGAGCAGATCGGCGTCGCGATCGCCGCGTTCTTCCCGACGCTCACCCTGTCGGCCACCGGCGGCTTCCAGAGCTCGGTGTGGTCGCAACTGTTCACGCTGCCCGCGCGGTTCTGGACGGTCGGCCCGCAGCTCGCGGCGACGCTGTTCGACGCCGGCCTGCGCGCCGCGCAAACGGATGCCGCGCGCGCGACCTACGACCAGGACGTCGCCGCGTACCGCCTCGCGGTGCTCACGGCGTTCCAGGACGTCGAGGACAACCTCGCGTCGCAGCGCATCCTCGCTCAGGAAGTCGACGTGCAGCGGCAGGCCGTCGACAGCGCCCAGCACGCGCTCGCGATCGTCACGAACCAGTACAAGGCCGGCACGGTCGCCTACCTGAACGTGCTGACCGCGCAGACCACCGCGTTCACCGCGCAGCAGAAGCTCGCGACGATCGCAGGCCAGCGGATGGTGTCGTCGGTCGGGCTCGTGAAGGCGCTCGGCGGCGGCTGGGATGCGTCGGACATCGCACGCGAAACGGGCGACATGGCGGCGCCGGCGCCGGCATCCGGTGCGGCGGCGCCGGCCGCGACCGCACCGTCGGCCGCCGTGCCGCTCGCGCAGAAGTAAGACGGAAAGGAGAGGGTGGCGCGCGCGTCAGCGCGTCGCGTCGCCGAAGATCAGCGACACTTCGTTGTTGCCGATCGGATGGCCGAGCAGGTTCAGCAGCCCCGCGAGGTTCGCCTGCTGCTCGGGCGCCGCATGCGCGGTGCCGCGAAACGAACCCTGGCCGGGGCCGAAGCTGCCGTGTCCGTCGAGGAACAGCGGGCCCTGCGTCGTCGACAGGTCGAGATCGGCGCCCGAGCCCTTCGCCTGCAGCACTGCGCGATACGACCCGAGCGGCTTCACGCGCGACACGCGCGAACTCATCGAATCGATCGTCACCGTCAGCTGGCCGAACGCGCTGTTGCCGATCATCCGCCAGTCGGTCCAGCCGAGCCGCACGTCGCCCTGCAGGTCGAGCGTGTTGAACGGCGTGCCGAGCCCGGCAAGCAGCGACGCGGGCACGGCCATCGTGCCCGCCGACAGCACGGCGCCGCGCCACGTCGCGTCGAGCGTGACGGCGTCGGGCATCGCCTCGGTCTGCCGCATGCGCATCCGCACGCGCCCGCTCAGGAGCGGCCAGAAGCCCGTGGTCCATTCGACCCGCCCCGGCAGCAGCGTTGCCGCGCTCTGGTCCGCGCCCGGTGCGAGCATCAGCGTGCCCGACCCGTGCCACAGCGATCCGTCCGGATCGACGAGGTTCACGTGGCCGCCGCTCGCGCGCGCGAACTGCGGCGCGATCCACGCGGCCGGCGCGAGCGCGACGAGCGTCAGCGCCGTCGCGAACCCGCCTGCCACCACCCACGGCAATGCGGCGGCGAGCCGCCTGATCCCTGGCCTCATCGGCCGACCGTCGCTGGTTTCATCCACTGCGTCATTTCTGCGTCGAGGGTTGCATCACGGCCGTCAGGTCGACCTGGCCGTCTTCCTTCAGTCCGGTCACGTGCGCTTCGCCGACCTGCACCTTGAACTGCCGGCGCGCGTCGTCGAGCCACTGCGTCCACACCGGAAACGAGGCGTTCTTCATCTGGATCTGCACACCGTTGCCGACGACCTGCACCTGCGCGCCCTGCAGCCCGTGATCGGACAGCGACGCGGTGAGCGCGTCCTTCAGCGCAAGACCGGTCGGCGCGACGCCTTGCGCGGCGGCCGTCAACGACTTCGCCTCGTTGGCCTGCGCGGTCATCTGCGCGAGTTCCTGGCGCATCGTCGGGAGCTCGCGCCGGATCCGCGCGCGGCCTTCCTCCGCGGGCGACCACAGCACCGAATACGCGATCGCGACGGCCAGCACGGCGCCGCCCCAGCCGAGCAGCGTCCGCTCGCGCGGCGTGCGCTCGCCCCAGAACTGGGCCAGCGTCTGGGTCAGTTGTTCCGTCTTCATGAGCGGCTCCGGATCGTCCATTTGCCGGTGCTGCTGTCGACTTCGCCGGCCAGCCCGTTGCGCGCGAGACGCTGCGGGAAATCGGGGTCGACCTTGACCTCCGGCTTGAAGCCGACGTCGAGCCGCCGGTCGTGATAATCGAGCGACGCGATACCGTTCAGCGGCAGCGCGCCCATCGAACGCGACAGCCCGCTCGACAGCGCGAGGAAATCGTTCGGCGACAGCTCGCCCGCCGCGAGGCGCAGCTGGTCGAGCTGACGCTGCATCTGCGCGGGCGGATCGAGCACCGTCGTCGTCTTGGGGAAGGCAGACAGCAGCGTCTCGGTGATCTGCGCGGACAGCGCGTCGCGCTCGCGCGACAGCTTCCACCAGTGCAGGTTCATCCCGATCACCGCGACGCCGAGCGTGGCCGCGGCGAGTGCGATCGGCACGCGCAGGCGCTTCAGCGTCGCGCGGTCGAAGCGCCACGGCTGCGATTCGAATTCGAACTGGCACAGATCGAAGCGCTCGGTCAGCGCACGCCGCGCGAACGCATCGAACGGCAGCGGTTGCGCGCCCGGCAGCAGCGGGCCGTCGGCGCGTCCGACCGACGCGAGGCGCGGCTCCGCGCCCGGTTCGCCGAGTTCGTACAGTTCGACGTCGCCGCCGCCCGCGAGCGCGGCGAGCGTGCCGGCCGCGCGCGACGCAGGCGCCGCGAACCCTTCGCCGAGCGCGCCGCGCGCGACCGCGAACTCGAGACGCGGCGCACCGGCCGCGGCCGGCTGCGCGCCGGCTTCCACGAGCACCGGCTCGATCGCCGTCGTGAGGCCGAGCACCGCGGCGACCGCGGTCGGGCGCGCAGGCGGCTCGACCGCATCCGTGAGCGCGTCGGCTTGGGTGGCCTCACCGTCGGCATGCGCATCCGGTGCAGCTTCCGACGCCGGCGCGCGCGGCGCGGGCAGGCAGCGCGTCGCGGGCACCGCGCTCAGGTGCCGGTGGCCGGCCGCGGTGAACGCATCGCAGATCGCGCGGAACCACGCGCGGTCGACGACGGCCAGCACGCGACGGCCGTCGGGCAGCGCGACCGGATCGAGCGCGACATGGCAGCCGAGCGGATCCTGGATCAGCTGATCCTCGACGATGTTCGGCAGCGCCTGGCGCAGCTTCGGCCCCTTGAGCGGCGGCACGGTCGCGGCCAGCAGCAGCACGTCGCGCGCGGCGACGATCAGCACCGTCGCGTTCGCGCGCGGCAGCAGCGCGAGCGCGGCGCGGCCCGCGCGCTGCACCTGGCCGGCCTTGTCCACGAGCGTGAACGGCAGCTCGGGCCACTGCCATTCCTGCAACGGCACGGCCGGCTCGCGCGGCGGCAAAGAAACAATCAGCGTGCTCAAGAGCTCCTCTCCCGGATGGCGTCGTTATAGCTGGTCGCGGATGCGCACGACCCGCGTCGAGTGCGTGGTCGGATCACGATACACGAGCGAGGTGCGATCGACCTCCGCGCGATCGTGCTGAATCCGGCCATGCACGATGAAGTAACTGGAATTGACGTCGACGAGGCTCGAGTCGATCGTCACGTTCGGCGCGCCGGCACCGCGCAGCGCGAGCTGCACGTCGCCGACGTTGCGGAAAAACACGGTCTCGCGCCGCGCGACGAGCGCCTGCGCGGACGACACGCTCATCCCCGGCATCAGCGCCGCGATCACCTCGGCCGGCGCGGTGTTCATGTTCACCGGCGTCGTGGTCGGCAGCACGGTGACGAACGGGCGCAGCCGCGCGACCATTTCGGGCGTGACGCCGTCGACGTCGAGCAGGCTGTCGACGCCGGTCATCACGAGCGGCGCGGGCCCGCGGTCGCTGTCGGACATCCCCGGCTCGTCGGTGAAGTTGCCGGCCGTGTCGCCGCCGGGCACCGGCGCGGTCGCGGCCGTTCCGGCGCCGGGCAGCGTCGGCGTCTGGAAACGCGTCGCCGAGTGCATCAGGCCCGCGCGCATCTGCAGCGCGATGCGCTTCGCGAGCGCGCCGTCGTAGCCGAGGGTCGTCAACAGCCGCTGGAACGCCTTGAGCTGCATCGCGTTGAGCTGCAGCACGCCGGGCGCCGGCGACGACACGAGGTTGCGCAGGTTGTACTTGGCCTGCGCGTCCTCGATCGATCCGGAGATGTAGGTGTCTTCGCCGCCGTTGTCGTTCGGCGCGCCGATCCGGCCGAGGAAATCCGACAGCTTCGTCTTCGCGATCGGCACGGCCCAGATCCCGCCGAGATAGGTGATGCCGGGCGCCGTGTCGCCCTCGGAGCGCAGGATCATGCGCGTCCAGTCGAGCGCGCCGCGCGCGACCCACTGCGCCTGCGCGATCACGCGCTGGTTCTCGATGCGGCGAATCTGCACCTGCTGGCGCCACAGCATCCCCGACACGAGGATCGCCGACAGCGCGACGACGAGCAGCGCGGTGATGATCGCCGCGCCGCGCTCGCGGCGGCCGCGTGCGGCGCCACGCGCGGCGAACCGGGTACGGTGAGGGCGCGCACGCATCGTCATTCCCCGACGAGGAAGATGCGCGTGACGGGCACGCGCAGCGAGGTCGCGCCGATGCTGACCTGCAGCCCCGTCACCGCGCGCGCCGGCGGCGCGTTGCCGATCTGCGGCACCTTCAGCGCATCGTTGTTCTGCGCGAGCGCGTCGTTGGCCGTCTGCAGGTTGGTGGTCCAGCCGACGCGCGGCACGTACAGCTTCGCGTCGATCGCACCGACGCCGCCCATCAGCGCGACCCAGCTCCAGCCGTCAACGCTGCTGTCCTTCAGCACGTCGCGCAGGCGGTTCGCGTCGTCGAGCGGCGGCGATGCATAGCGCACGACGCGCCCGCCGGCGATCCGGTAGCGGACCACCTGCAGCCGCGGCGCGGCGCCCGGCACGTCGAGCTCGCGGACGATTTGCAGCGTGTTGCCGGCGACGCCGATCGCCGGCTGGCCGGCTTCGTCGTCGGTCGCGGCGAGCCGCGCGTCGATGCGCATCTGGTCGAACATCTGCGCGAACACGCGCTCGTCTTCCATCGCGGCCGCGACCTTGTCACGGCCGCGCATGATCTGGTCGAGCCCGCGCCACGACAGGATCGCGACCACCGCGAGGATCGCGATCGCGATCATCAGTTCGATCAGCGTGAAGCCGCGCACGCGGCGCGAGCCGGCGGCGCGCAGCGGCCGGCGCGGCATCGGCGCGTCAGAGCGGACGGCTGGTTTCATTCGCGACCACCGTCACCATTTGCGCGAGCACGCCGGCGCGCCCCGGCATGCTCACCGACATCTGCACGCGCCGGAACACTGGGTTCGGCGTCGTGCTCACGCGCTGCGTGCAGACCAGCTGCAGGTTGCCCTGCGAACAGTCGAAGCTCTGTTCGCCGACCTCCGGCCACGCATGCGTGAGGCGCAGTTGCGCGAGCGCGTTGTCGGCACTCCAGCCGGCGAGCAGCCGGCGGTGGAGATCGGATGCATTGGTCGCCATCGTGCCGACCGCGCGGATCGACGCGGCGAGCGCGACCGCGATGATCGCGAGCGCGACCAGCACCTCGATCATCGTGAAGCCGCGCGCCCCGACGAGGCCGGCCGCAGGCCGGTCTCCGGAGGAAGTACGCCTGGGGTGCCCCGAAGGGAGCCCCCTTGGGGGGCGGGAAGCGGCCGGAAAGGGCAGGCGACGACGCATCGTCATTGCACCTCGTAGCGGCCGTTGCCGGTGCCGACGATCGTCGCGCTGCCCACCGCCGAATGCAGCGTCACGCGCACCGGCGTGTCGATGCTTTCCGTGCCGAACACGACGCGGCTCGCGCGCGTGTCCGAACCGGGATAGTCGATATCGGCGCCCGTGACGCCGCCGTCCCAGTCGCGCGGGCGCAGCACGTCGTCGCGCAGCGTGTGCCAGCCGTCGGGCGAGCTCACGTCGAAGCGGAAACCGTGCGCGGTCGGCTGCCACGCGACCGGGCGCGCGCGCACCTGTGCTTCGTCGCCGGCCGTCTCGAACAGCAGCGCGATGCGCTGCGCTTCCTCGCGCAGGTCGGTGCGCGGATTGCGCGTCAGCGACAGCGACGCGAGCGACACCAGCAGGCCCGCGATCACGAGCACGACCAGCATCTCGAGCAGCGTGAAGCCGCGTGCGCGTGCCACGGTCACGGCCGCGCCGCGCCGCACGCGGCCGTCGCGGCGAGCGCGAGCGGAGCGCAAGGGCGTGCGAGGGGCGGGCATGGAGTGAAGAACGGGGAGAACGTCGGGACGGTCAGCGCAGGCTTACTGCCACGAACCGATGTCGGAGTCGTTGCTCTCGCCGCCTTCCTTGCCGTCGGCGCCGTAGCTGAACACGTCGATCTCGCCGTGCACGCCCGGGTTCAGGTACTTGTACCCGTTGCCCCACGGATCGTTCGGCAGGCGCTCGAGATAGCCGCCGTCCTTCCAGTTGTTCGGGATCGGATCGGTGGTCGGCTTCTGGATCAGCGCGTTCAGGCCCTGTTCCTGGGTCGGATAGCGGCCGTTGTCGAGCCGGTACAGCTTGAGCGCCTGCATGATCGTGCCGATGTCCTGCTTCGCGGCGATACGGCGCGCCTCGTCGGGACGGCTCATGATCTTCGGCACGATCAGTGCCGCCAGGATCCCGAGGATCGCGACCACCACCATGATCTCGATCAGCGTGAAACCGCGCTGACGGCGCACGGCCGCATTACGGCGAGTGATCCACGTTTGCATGACTGACTACCTCTTCCAAAAAATGTCGTCGATTAAGTGACGCACCCGGCGCATTCCGGACGTTTGCCTGACGGCCAGCTTCCGTTTCCCCCGGGCGCGGAGCACGCATTGTAAGGCGCGCACTGCCGAGGGCTTTCACCCAACGCAAATTTCATATACATCCGTACAATAGCGCGCATGAACGCGCTCTCGATCCGGATCCTCTCCCTAGCCCTCTTCGCGGGTTTGTGCGCGACGGCCACCTACTGGGTCGTCACGCTGTCGGCCCGCGAAGCGCCGCTGCCCGCCGCCGCCGCGCGGTTGCCGATCCGCACCGAGGACGCCGCCGCGCTCTTCGGCGGCCAGCTCGACAAGAATCCCGTGCAGGACATCCACCTGTTCGGCATTCTCGCGCTCGATCATGGCGGCGCCGCGATCGTCGGCATCGGCGGCGAGCCGCCGCGCGCCGTGTCGCTCGGCGCGGAGCTCGCGCCCGGCGCGAAGCTCGCCGAAGTGCGCAACCGCTCGATCATCGTCGACCGCAACGGCGCGCGCGCCGAAGTCCAGCTCCCCGCGAACACGCCGTCGCCCGCGATCTACATGCGTTGAACGGCGGTGGCCTGACCGGCGGTCAGGCCGTCACTGCACCATGTTGTTCAGCTCGATGATCGGCAGCATCACGGCCAGCACGATCACGAGCACGATCCCGCCCATCGCCAGGATCAAGAGCGGCTCGAGCAGGCTCGTCAGGAACATCGTGCGGCGTTCGAGCTCGCGTGCCTCACCTTCCGCCGCGCGATCCAGCATCGTCGTCACGTCGCCCGTCGCCTCGCCGGAGCGGATCAGGTGCACGAGCACCGGCGGAAACGTCTTCACGTTGTTCAGCGCGCGCGACAGCGCGGAGCCTTCGCGCACGCGCACGATCGCGTCGTCGATGTTCGCGCGCATCGCGCGGTTCGACAGCGTCTCGCCGGCCGCCTGCAGCGCGCGCAGGATCGGCACGCCGGCCGCGGTCAGGATGCCGAGCGTGCTCGCGAAGCGCACCGTGTTGTAGCCCCGCACGAGCTTGCCCGCGAGCGGCGCGGTCAGCACCCAGCGGTCGAACGCGAGCCTGGGCCCGTCGCGCGACAGCGTCGCCTTCACGACCCACACGACGAGCGCGGCCGCGATCAGGATCGCCCACCACCAGTGCCGCACGAAATCCGACAGCGCCATCATCACGACCGTGAGGATCGGCAACTGCTGCTTCGTGCTCGCGAACACGTTGACGACCTGCGGCACGACGTAGCTCAGCAGGAACGTGACGATGCCGAAAGCGATCAGCGTGACGATCCCCGGATACGTAAACGCGAGCAGGATCTTCTGCTTCAGCGCGTTGCTCTGTTCGATGTAGTCGGCCAGGCGCGACAGCACGATGCCGAGCTTGCCGGTGTGCTCGCCCGCCGCGACGAGCGCGCGATAGATTTCCGGGAAGTCGCGCGGATGCTGGCCCAGCGCATTCGCGAGCGAGTGGCCGCCGAGCACCTCCGCGCGGATCGAGGCCATCAGTTCGCGGATGTAGTCGCGCTCGGCCTGCTCGGTGAGCACGCCGAGCGCCTCGTCGAGCGGCAGCCCCGCGATCAGCAGGCTCGCGAGCTGGCGCGTGAGGATCGCCTGCTCGCGCTGCGACAGCTTGCGGCCGAACGCGAGGCGCTGCGAGCGCGCACCGCGGCTCGCGCTGGCGGCCGGCTCGACCACCAGCGGCGTGAGCCCCTGCGTGCGCAGCTGGCCGCGCGCGGCGCGCGCGCTGTCGGCATCGATCACGCCCTTCTGCGCGCGCCCGGCCGAATCGATTGCTTCGAAACGGAATGCCGACATCGCGCTATGCGCCTCCCGTCACGCGCAGCACTTCCTCGAGCGACGTCGCACCGGCCGCGAGCCAGCGCTCGGCGTCGTCGCGCAGCGTGCGCATCCCTTCCGCGCGGCCCGCGGCGAGAATCTCCGCATCGGCCGCGTTGCGGTGGATCAGCGTACGGATCGAATCGTCGACCACCAGCAGTTCGTATACGCCGCGCCGGCCCGTGTAGCCCGAATGCCCGCACTTGTCGCAGCCGACCGGATGCCACACGGTGCGGCCTTCCTCCTGCCGCTCTTCCTTGCAGACCGGGCACAGCTGCCGCACCAGGCGCTGCGCGAGCACGCCGAGCAGCGACGACGCGAGCAGGTACGGCTCGACGCCCATGTCGGTCAGGCGCGTGACGGCGGACGCCGCATCGTTGGTGTGCAGCGTCGCGAGCACGAGGTGGCCCGTGAGCGACGCCTGCACCGCGATCTGCGCGGTTTCGAGGTCGCGGATTTCGCCGATCATGATCACGTCCGGGTCCTGGCGCAGGATCGAACGCAGCGCGCGGGCGAAGGTCATCCCGATCCGCTCGTTCACCTGCGTCTGGCCGATGCCGGACAGGTCGTATTCGATCGGATCCTCGACGGTCATGATGTTGGTCGTCGCCGTTTCGAGCCGCGACATCGACGCATACAGCGTCGTCGTCTTGCCCGAACCGGTCGGGCCCGTCACCAGCACGATCCCGTGCGGGCGGGCGATCAGCTTGTCGAACTGGACGAGCGTGTCGCGGCCCATCCCGAGCGCTTCGAGGTTCAGGCGCTGCGCATCCTTTTCCAGCAGACGCAGCACCGCGCGCTCGCCGTGCCCGGTCGGCAGCGTCGACACGCGCACGTCGACCGGCCGGCCGCCGACGCGCAGCGTGATGCGGCCGTCCTGCGGCAGGCGTTTCTCGGCGATGTCGAGCTGCGCCATGATCTTGATCCGCGAGATCAGCGCGCCGTGCAGCGCCTTCTTCGGGCGCACGACGTCGCGCAGCGTGCCGTCGACGCGAAAGCGCACGACCGATGCATTCTCGAACGGCTCGATGTGGATGTCCGATGCCTGTTCGCGCGCCGCTTGCGTGAGCAGCGCGTTGATCATCCGGATGATCGGCGCGTCGTCCTCCGATTCGAGCAGATCCTCGACTTCGGGGATGTCCTGCATCAGCCGCGACAGGTCGACTTCGCCTTCGACCTCGCCGACGATCTGCGCCGCGCTGCCGTCCTGGCGCGCGTAGGCCTGGTTGATCGCCTGCGCAAGTTCGTCGGCCGGCACGCGATGCACGGAGATCGAGCCGAAGTTGCGCGCGATTTCGGCGAGCGCCGCATCGTTCGTGCGTTCGCTGATCCACACCTCGAGCGTGTCGTCGAGCTGGTGCGCGATCAGCACCTGGCCGCTCTTCGCAAAGCCGTACGGCAACAGGCGCGCGGCGAGCGGCGACGGCGGCTGCCGTTCGCCCGGCGCGCCGTCGTGGGCGGAGGACGCGAGCACGTCGGTCACTGCGAGGCTCCCGACGGCACCGTCAGCGGCTGTTGCTGCATCTGCTGCTGCGGCACGGCTTGCGGCTGGACGGCCGGTTGCGCCTGCTGCGCCGGCTGCGGGCCCTGCTGCTGGCGGCGAATCTTCGTCAGGTCGAACAGGTTCAGTGCCGAGCCGCCTTCGCTCGGGCCGAGCGGCATCGGCGGAACGGTCGGATCGTCCTTGTCACGCATGACGTTGTTGTCAGACTTATACGAGCCCGTGACGCCCTGGATATAGTCGTAGCGGTTCGCCGACACCGCCTGCGCGGTCTGCCGGTCGGTGATGATCACCGGGCGCAGGAACACCATCAGGTTGGTCTTCTGTCGGTTCTTCGATTCCGAGCGGAACAGCTGGCCGATCCACGGGATGTCGCCCAGCAGCGGCACCTTGCTGTTCGACACGTTGTAGTTGTCCTGCATCAGGCCGCCGAGCACGATGATTTCGCCGTTGTCCGCCAGGATCGTCGACTGGATCGAGCGCTTGGTGAACGTCGGGCCGGTCGTGGCGGTCAACGTGCTGGTGACGACCGCCGAATCCTCGGTGTAGAGCTGCAGCTTCAGGATGCCGCCGTCGGTGATCTGCGGCTTCACGTGCAGCGTGAGGCCGACATCGCGGCGATCGTAGGTATTGAATGCGTTGTTCGTGTTGCCGCTCGTCAGGTTCGAATACGACCCCGTCGGAATCGGCACGTTCTGGCCGACGACGATCTTCGCCTCTTCGTTGTCGAGCGTGATGAGGTTCGGCGTCGACAGCACGTTCGCGTCGCTCACGCCCGCGAAATAATTCAGCAGCGCGCCAAGGCCCTGCACGCCGAACATGTTGTGCAGCCAGCCGACGTTCAGGCCCGGCAGGAGCGTCTGCCCCAGCGCGCCGAGCCCCGCCGTACCACCGGCGGCAACCGCGCCCGACACCCCGAGGATGTTGCCGCTGGGCGTACCGGGGGCGCTGAAGTTCGTGCCGCCGAGAAACTGGCCCTGGGCGATCTGCCACTGGATGCCGAGGTTGCCGGACGTATTCGAGTTCAGCTCGACGATCAGCGCTTCGATATAGACCTGCGCGCGCCGTGCGTCGAGCTGGTCGATCACCGAGCGCAGGTTGCGGTAAACGGGATCGGACGCGGTGATGATCAGCGAGTTGGTGGCCGCGTCGGCCTGGATCATCCCGCCCGGCTGGTTGTCGTCGCCGCTCTTGTCCTTGTCGCCGCCGAGCAGGCCGCCCGTGCCGAGACCGCCGCCGCTGGACGAACCACCGCCGTACGACGACGAAGACGAACCGCCGAGGCCGCCCGACGGCAGCGGCGGGGTGCCCGACGTGCCGGTCGAGAAGTTGCCGCTCTGCGACGAGCCGCCGCCCTGGTTGAAGCTGTTCGCGTCGTTGGACGACGCCGACGAACCGCTGTCGCTGCTGCTCTTGCCGAGCATCCCGCGCAGCGTCTTCGCGAGCTTCACCGCGTCGGCGTTGCGCAGCGGCACGACGTGCATGTTGCCGGGCACCGCGCTCGGCGCGTCGAGCTGCTGCACGAGGCGCTTCGCGGCCGCGAGGCGCGACGCGCTCGACGCGCGCAGCATCAGCGAGTTGGTGCGCGGGTCGGCGGTGACCGACACCTTCAGCGTCGCGTCGCTGTTGCCGATCGCGCCCGGGTCGAGCATCTTCTGCAGCTGCGCGGCGAGGTCGATCGCGTTCGCGTTGCGCAGCGGCACGACCTGGACCTGCGCGCCCGCGGCGCTGTCGACGCCCGAGATGATCTGCGCGATGCGGCGCACGTTGTCCGCGTAGTCGGTGACGACGATCGTATTGTTCGCCGGGTAGGCGGTGACCGTGTTGTTCGGCGAGATCAGCGGCCGCAGCACCGGCAGCAGGTTGTTCGCCGATTCGTTGCGCAGCTCGAACACCTGCGTGATGACCTGGTCGCCGCGGGCCTGCGGCGCATTGCCGACATAGGTCGGCACGCCCTGCAGCTTCGCGTCGGCTTCCGGCACGACCTTCAGCACCCCGTGATCCTGCACGAGCGCGAAGCCCTGCATGCGCAGCGCCGACTGCAGCGTCTTCAGCGCCTGGTCTTCCGGCACCGGCCGTTCGGCCACTAAATTGAGCTGCCCCTTCACGCGGGGGTCGACGATGATGGTCTTGCCGGTTGCGGCACCGATCGCCTTGGCGACCTGGTCGATGTCCGCATTCACGAAATTGAGCGTGACCTGAGCGTAGGCGGCCTGCGAGACGATGATGCCGGCGACGATCAGGGTCGTCGCGATGCGCCGCATAACGAAGCGATTTCTTGTCATGGATGAATGGGTCGATGCCGGCTCAGGCCACTTCCGGCGGTAGTGCTGGGATCCAGGTCCGAAAGAGGCGACATTAGCAGCTTTTCATGTCCGGAATATCACATTGAGCCGAGGACTGTCTCACATACGACATGTATCCGGCGCGCCGTATGCAATATGTAAGATTTCGGCGCCGCCCCGGCATGCCGTCCGTCGCCGTCGTTTTTGCGATGAATCGACACGAAAATGCGGTATAAACGGGCAGCCGTCGTTCGCATGTCGCCACGTGACGGACTCTCGGTATGATACGGGCGGCACGTTTCCAGTCGCACGAATAACGGACACGGGTTTTCCCGATCCTTGCGCCCATTCCTTTCGTTTTCCGCACCATGAACAGACGGTTCGCTTCGATCGCGTTGATCGCCGCCGGCGTGTGGTTCGCCTGCGGAAGCGCACGCGCGGATTGTTTCGACGAGGCCGCCCGCTACCAGAAGGTCAATCCGCTGATCCTGCGCGCGATCGCGTGGCAGGAGTCGCACAACCGGCCCGACGCGCTGAACAAGAATACGAACGGCTCGGTCGACTACGGCCTGATGCAGATCAATTCGATCCACCTGCCGGCGCTGTCGCGCTACGGCATCGGCCGCGACACGCTGATGCAGCCGTGCAAGAACGTCTACATCGCCGCGTGGCACCTGCGCCAGAAGATGAATCGCTACGGCAACACATGGCAGGCCGTCGGCGCCTATCATTCGGAAACGCCGTCGCTGCGCGACAAGTATGCGCGGCAGATCGCCGGGATCCTGACGCAGTGGAAGCTGATGCCGCCCGAGCAGTGACGCCGCGCCGCGGCGCTTGCCGACGCCGTGCCGCTCGGCCGGCGCGCGTTTGATGCACAATGCGGATCTCACGCCGCGGTTTCGACCGGCCCGGGCGACCGGCTCCGGGCCGATCGCGCCCCGTCAGGGCGCCGCGGCCGCTTTTCCCTTTTTTCCGTTGGTGCAAATCGTTATGAATCCGGCAATGAACCAGCCGTTGCCCGTCACCGTGCTGTCCGGTTTCCTCGGCGCCGGCAAGACCACGCTGCTCAATCACATCCTCGCGAACCGCGCAGGCCTGAAAGTCGCCGTGATCGTCAACGATCTCGCGGCGGTCAACATCGATGCGTCGCTCGTACGCGATGCGCAGGCGCTGTCGCATGTCGAGGAACGCCTGGTCGAGATGTCGAACGGCTGCATCTGCTGCACGCTGCGCGACGACCTGCTCGTCGAGATCCGCAATCTCGCGGCGGATGGCCGCTTCGACGCGATCGTGATCGAATCGACCGGCATCGCGGAGCCGATGCCGATCGCCGAAACCTTCACGTTCGTCGACGACGACGGCGCATCGCTGTCGAACGTCGCGCGGCTCGACACGCTCGTCACCGTGGTCGACGCCTACAATTTCCTGCGCGACTACGGTTCCGACGACGCGCTCGCGACGCGCGGCATCGCCGCATCGGACGAAGACGATCGCACGCTCGTCGAGCTGCTGATCGAGCAGATCGAGTTCTGCGACGTGCTCGTGATCAACAAGACCGACCTCGTCGGCGCGGAAGAACTCGCGCGCCTGCAGCACATCCTCGCGCGGCTCAACCCGCGCGCGCACCAGGTCGTGTCGACGTTCGGCAACGTGCCGCTCGAGGAAGTGCTGAACACCGGCCGCTTCGATTTCGACGAGGCCGCGAACGCGCCGGGCTGGCTCGCGTCGCTCGATCACGATCACACGCATTGCGACGATCCCGACTGCCACGATCCGCATCATGCGCACGTGCATGGCGAAGCCGACGAATTCGGCATCGGCAATTTTGTTTACCGCGCGCGCCGGCCGTTTCATCCGGCACGGCTCTGGGCGCTGCTGCATCAGGAGTGGCCGGGCGTGCTGCGCAGCAAGGGCTTCTTCTGGCTCGCGACGCGCAACGACATCGCGGGCTCGCTGTCGCAGGCGGGCGGCGTATGCCGGCATGGCCCGGCGGGCCTCTGGTGGGCCGCGCAGGATCGCGCGGAATGGCCGGACGACGACGAGTTGCTCGCCGAAATTCGCACGGAGTGGCAGGGCGACCTCGACGACCGCTCGGTCGGCGATCGCCGTCAGGAACTGGTGCTGATCGGCATCGGGCTCGATGCCGACACATGGCGCGCAAAACTCGACGCATGCCTGCTCACCGATGCGGAATTCGCGCTCGGTGCGGCGCAATGGAGCACGTTCGACGATCCGTTTCCGGTGTGGGATGTCGATGCGCACGACGACGACGATCCCGGCGACACGCAGATCGTGCACGCGTAATACGCGGTAAAAACGGCCTGCGACAGGCAACCGTTAAATCTTGCAAGAGGGGCGCGAACTGTGGCAAAAATGCCGCGCGCGCCCAACAAAAAACCCGCCGAAAGGCGGGTTTTTTTCCTGGAACAGGCGCTGGATTAACGCTTGTTGACGGCGTCCTTGAACGCCTTGCCAGCCGTGAACTTGACCGTCTTGGCTGCCGGGATCTTGATGGTTTCGCCGGTCTTCGGGTTGCGGCCCGTACGTGCTGCGCGCTTGCCCGAACCGAAGCTGCCGAAGCCGATCAGCTGAACCGCATCACCCTTCGACACGGCCTTCTTGATGACTTCGAGCAGCGTGTCCAGCGTTTCGCCGGTTTGAGCCTTGCTGGCGCCCGTTTGGGCGGCGACGGCGTCGATCAGTTCCTGTTTGTTCATTAAGGTTCCTTTTTCAGGTTAGGTTTGACACGAACAGCGCGAACGCGCCGATTATACGTGCGCGAACCGTGCCGTCGAGAGTCAGACTTCGACGGCACAGCGCCGAATCCTGGCCCGCGCGACGTGCCGTCCGGTTTGCCGGAAGGCCACCCCGCGGTACGGCGTTGCTATGATAGCGCAGCGCAAACCCAATAACGACAAGGGTTTCAAAGATTTTCATCGGTATTTCGCCGAATGAATCGTCGATTGCCCGTTTTTTGACCTGCGCCAACCGGACGGGATACGCAGCCGGGTCCGCCGCCGCGCAACGCCGTTGGTTTTTGCCAACGACCCGCCGGACGCCTCCGCGCAATCCCTTGCCAGGCTTGGCTGCCACGTTTTTTGTTTCGCATGCCCGACCGACTCGTTCCCGCCACGCTCGCGTTCCGCGACGACGGCACCCTCATCTCGCCCGCGTACGGCGACATCTATCACAACGTCGCGGGCGCGCTCGCGCAGGCGAACTACGTGTTCATCGCGGGCAACGCGCTGCCCGGGCGCTGGCAAGGCCGGCGCACGTTCACGATCGTCGAGACGGGGTTCGGCGCGGGCGTCAACTTCCTCGCGACCTGGGCCGCCTGGCGCGACGATCCCGCGCGCTGCGAACGGCTGCATTTCGTGTCGTTCGAGAAGCATCCGTTTTCGCGCGATGACCTGCGCCTGGCACTGTCCCATATGGTTGCGAACACAACTATATCGACGGAAGCAGAAATGCTCGCCGATGCGTGGCCGATGCTCGTTCCCGGTTTTCATCGCCTCGAATTCGACGCTGGCCGGGTCGTGCTCACGCTCGCGCTGGGCGACGCGTGCGAGATGCTGCCGAAACTGGTCGCCCGCGCCGATGCGTTCTATCTGGACGGTTTCGCGCCCGCGAAAAACCCGGATCTCTGGTCGGCCGATGTGTTCCGCGCGCTCGCACGTATCGCCGCCGAGAAAGCGACCTTTGCGACTTATTCGAGCGCGGGCGTGGTGAAACAAGCGCTCCTCGAAGCGGGTTTCACGTATCGCAAGATGGCCGGGCTGGCCGGCAAGTTCGCGATGCTCGCGGGCGAATACGCACCGCGCTGGCGGATGCGCCGGCACGAACCGCCGCGCGCCTTGCCGGTTGCCGCGCGCGACGCGATCGTGATCGGCGCGGGGCTGGCCGGCTGCGCGGTCGTCGAACGACTCGCCGCGCGCGGCTGGAACGTCACGCTGATCGAGCGGCACGCGCGGATCGCGAGCGACGCATCGGGCAATCCGGCCGGCGCATTCCATCCACTGATGACGCGCGACGACAACGTCGCGAGCCGCCTCACGCGCAGCGGTTTCCTGCATGCACTGACACGCTGGCGCGCGCTCGAGCATGCGGGTCATGCGTTCGCGCGCAGCACGCGCGGGATGATCCATCTCGCGGAATCGGCCGACGATTTCGTGCGGATGCGCGATGCGTTCGACGCGCTCGGCGCACCGTCCGACTACGTGTCGCTGCTCGACACGGACGCCGCGCGCGCGCATCTGAACCTGCCGGTCGCACATGGCGGCCTGCTGTTTCCGCACGGCGGCGCCGTCTGGCCGGCCGGGGTCTGCGCCGCACAAGTCGCGGCGGCCGGTGAACGCGTGACACTGCTCGCCGGCACCGAAGTCGCGCGCCTCGAGCGCGATGGCGACACGTGGCGCGCCGTCGACGCGGCAGGCGCGACGCTTGCCGAGGCGCCGGTCGTCGTGCTCGCGAACGCCGGCGACGCCGTGCGTCTCGCGGGCCTGCGGCACGTCGCGCTGCAGCCGGTGCGCGGCCAGCTCACGCTGCTGCCGCCCGGCAGCACGGCACCGCTGCCGTGCCCCGCGATCGGCGACGGCTATGCGGTACCGCTCGACGACGGCACGCTGCTGATCGGCGCGACGTTCGAACCCGACGACCTCGATCCGGCGATGCGCGGCGCCGGGCATATCGAAAATATCGAGCGCGTCCGGCATCTGCTGCCCGGCCTGATCGGCGAGCTGCCGGACGTCGATACGCTGCGCGGGCGCGTCGCGTTTCGCTGGGTCGTCGCCGACCGCGTGCCGGTGATCGGCCCGCTCGCCGACGAAGCGCAGGCCGTCGCGAACGCACGCGCGCTGAGCGGTGCGAGGGCGCGCGACCTGCCGCGCACCGCGGGCCTGTACGGCGCATTCGGCTACGGTTCCCGCGGCCTCGTGTGGGCCGCGCTCGGCGCCGAACTGATCGCGTCGCAACTGGAAGGCGAGCCGCTGCCGCTCGAGCGCGAACTCGCCGATGCCGTCGACCCGGCCCGGTTCCTGATCCGCGCGCTGCGCGGCCGCCAGATCGGCTGATCTCGTCAGCCGAATCCTCACAGTCCTTCGATTTTTTCGCGCAAGGTTATCCACGCGACGCTGTGGATAACCGCGCGAAATCCGCACGCACTTCGTGTGCAATCACAGTGGACGTAAACTGGGCAACTCGGCACAGCTGTGAAACGGCCCGAAAGTTGCCCAACTCAAACCTCTGTGAGCAAACAGCCTGTGCAACGACTTATGGCCGCGCCAACGCCTTGATCTTGTTGCGTAAACCGAAGTTATCCACAGAACTGTGAGCGCCTTGTTAACTTCTACTACGTATATATACAAGTAAACCATTGAAACCAAAGACCTGTGGCGCCTCACAGCGCCGCGAGTCGATTCAATCGGTTCCGGAGCGAAAAAGCTGTGGCACAATCGGTTTCCTTCGCGTTCGTTCGGCCAAGCGCCGGACATGCTTCAATGGAACGGTCGGCTCGATTTCGAATCTGAATCATCGAGACTGCGCAGTCCGTTCACACACCAGGCCGACAATCCAGATCGGCAGCCTGAACGACAGTTCCGCCGGATGGCGGAAAGAGGCGGATCCCATGTCCCGCCGTCGTCGACCACAACATTCACACTCGGGGCGATACCCAGCCGGCGCGCATCTCATTTCTGACGCTTGACCCCGCGCCGCTGGCGATTGCTTCCAAAGGAGAAGTCACCACGATGAAGTCGGCGTTTTCATTCCTGCCCAATTGGCCGCTCGCGCCGGATGCCGTGTTCTGGGCCGGGCTCGCGTTGTTCGCGGCCGGTCTGTGTGGCGAGCTGTGCTATCGCGCATGGCGGCTGCCGCGCATCACCGGGTATGCGGTGATCGGTCTCATCGCCGGTTCGTTCGGATTCGGCGTGATCGACGCGAGCACCGACGAAACCTCGCGGCTGCTGATCGACGTCGCGCTCGGCCTGCTGCTGTTCGAGCTCGGCAGCCGCCTGGACCTGAAATGGATCCGCCGCAATCCGTGGCTCATTGCGTCGAGCCTGGCCGAGGCGACGCTGACGTTCGTGCTCGTGCTGTTCGTGATGCTCGCGCTCGGCGTGTCGGGCATGGTCGCGCTCGTGTTGTCGGCGATCGCAATCGCGACGTCGCCGTCGATGGTGATCCAGCTCAAGACCGAGCTGCGCGCGGAAGGGCAGGTGTCGCAGCGCCTCATCACGCTGACCGCGCTGAACAGCGTGTACGCGATCGTGCTGACCAAGCTCGTCACGAGCTGGCTCCACCAGGAAGCGTACGGGAACGTTTTCGCGACGATCCTGCAACCCGCCTACCTGATCGCCGGTTCGTTCATCGTCGCGTACCTGGTCGCGCGGGCGTGCAATTACCTGTTCCGTCACATGACCGCGACGATGCGCGACGAGCATTCGTTCGTCGCGCTGTTCGGGCTCGTGATGCTCGCGATCGCGGTCGCGCAGGCGCTGAAGCTGTCGACGCTGCTCACGCTGCTGCTCGCCGGCATCATCGTGAAGAACCTCGAAGCGCGGCCGCAGCTGTGGCCCGAGCATTTCGGCACGGCCGGCTGGCTGCTGACGGTGATCCTGTTCGTGCTGACGCTCACGTCGTTCACGTGGGGCGACATCGCGCTCGGCGGCCTGCTCGCGATCGCGCTGATCGTCACGCGGCTCGCCGCCAAGCTCGCCGGCGTCGTCGCGTTCGCGAAGCCGAGCGGGCTCGGGATGAAGCAGGGCGTCGCGCTCGGCATCGCGCTGACACCGATGTCCGCGCTGTCGTACCTGCTCGTCGACGACACCTACCAGCTCTATCCGAATTTCGACCCGCACCTGCGCGCGATCGTGATGTGCACGATCGTGATCCTGCAGCTCGTCAGCCCGTTCGTCGTCTACCGCTGCCTGTCGGCGGTCAGCGAACGCAGCGACAGAAACTGATTCCGGAACCTGCCATGGCACTCGAAACCTTCGTCAATTCCGAACCGTTCACGTTCGGCGTCGAACTGGAGATCCAGGTCGTCAACACGCACAACTACGACCTCACCAAGGCTGCATCCGACCTGATGCGCCTGATCCAGGGCGAGACCTTCCCCGGCAACATCACGCCTGAAATCACCGAGAGCATGATCGAGCTGTCGACCGGCATCTGCCATTCGCACGAGCAGGCGGTCTCCGAGCTGCACGCGATCCGCGACGTGCTGGTGAAGGCGGCCGACCAGCTCAACGTCGGGCTCGCCGGCGGCGGCACGCACGCGTTCCAGCAATGGAGCGACCGGCAGATCTACGACGCGCCGCGCTTCCAGTACATCTCCGAGCTGTACGGCTATCTCGCGAAGCAGTTCACCGTGTTCGGCCAGCACGTGCACATCGGCTGTCCCGATCCGGACAGCGCGCTGTTCCTGCTGCACTCGATGTCGCGCTTCATTCCGCACTTCATCGCGCTGTCCGCGTCGTCGCCGTTCGTGCAGAACGTCGACACCGGCTTCCATTCGGCGCGCCTGAATTCGGTGTTCGCGTTCCCGCTGTCGGGCCGCGCGCCGTTCGTGCTGACCTGGGACAGCTTCGAGGAGTACTTCACGAAGATGGTCAACACGGGCGTCGTCAACTCGATGAAGGACTTTTACTGGGACATCCGGCCGAAGCCCGGCTACGGGACGATCGAGGTGCGCGTGATGGACACGCCGCTGTCGGTCGACCGCGCGGCCGCGATCGCGTGCTACATCCAGACGCTCGCGCGCTACCTGCTGACCGACCGGCCGCTGAAGCTGTCGGAGGACGACTATCTCGTCTACACATTCAACCGTTTCGAAGCCTGCCGCTTCGGGCTCGAGGGCACCTGTGTCAATCCTCAGACAGGTGAGCGCCGCACGATCGCGGAAGACATCCTCGACACGCTCGACCGGATCGCGCCGCATGCGGCCGCGCTCGGTTCGCGCGCGGCACTCGACGAGATCGGTGCGCTCGCGAAGGCGCGCGTGAATGACGCATCGTGGTTGAGAACCGTTTTCAAACAGGAAAAATCGCTGAACGAGACGGTCCGCCAGCAGTGCCTGCGCTGGCGTGAATGAAAAAATGTTTTGCAGATTACAGGCTCGACCGCGCGGCGATTCGCTGAATGCCGGTCGACGCCGATTCGGGCGTACCGCGTCGCCAGTCATCCTGAAAATCTGTGGATAACTGGATATTCCGCTGCAAAGTCAACGCACTGCGGCATGGATAACCCGGTGGATCGCCGCTAGCCGCACGATGGCCGATTTGAACAGGAAAATGTTTGCGCGTTGTGCCGTCAGGCCGGCAGGGATTGCCGGCACAACGAAAAAATCCGGTTATCCAGCGATTTTCCACAGAATGAAGGGGATAACTTAGCTGTGCGATTTTCCGCTCTCGCTTAGAATGTCGGCTTTGCGGACACCGGAATGACCTGTGTCTCACCGGTCGCCGCGAACGCGACCGCCGCGTGTGCCTCGCGACGGCCGTGTCGACGCTCCTCGACGAGCGTCTGTTTTGAGATAGACATTCGATCTCCACACTACGGCTGCTCGGCAATCCGGGCGGCGGCAAAGCGAAAAGACTATGAGCGAAGGCGTTTACGGGAATCAGGCTTCGGGACGTGTGACCCACAGCTTGCTGCGGTTGAGTACGGCCATGCGAAGCCAGGCATGGGATTGGGCGGAAGGCGCGGGCCTCACGCCGACGCAGGGCGAGATCCTCGTGCTGCTGCTGCAACGCAAGGGCCCGATGCGGCTCGGCGAGATCGCGCGCGAGACGCAGCTCACGGCTGCGACCACCAGCGATGCGGTCAGCACGCTGGAGACGAAGGGGCTCGTCGAGAAGCGCCGCGCGCTGGACGACGGCCGAGCGCTTGCCGTGCGCCTGTCGGCCCGCGGCCGTACCGCGGCGAAGAAGGCGCTGCAATGGCCGGAATTCCTGACGAAGGCGGTCGGCAAGCTCGGCGCGGACGAGCAGGGCGCGCTGTACCGCGCGCTGCTGAAGACGCTGCGCGAACTGCAGGTGGCCGGTGCGACGCCGCCGCAGCGCATGTGCCTGACGTGCGCGCATTTCCAGCCGGGCAAGCAGTCGAAGAAGACCGTGCATCACTGCGCGGCGCTCGACCTGTCGATGGCCGACAGCGATCTGCGTCTGGACTGTTCGGTGCACGAAGAAGCCGACGCGGCAACGCAAAAGAAGACCTGGAAGGTGTTCGCCGGCTGACGTCCGTCGATCGACCGGGAGGCCGATGATGAACGCTGAAGTGGTGGCGATCCGCCACGTGCATTTCGAGGACCTCGGCAG
Source organism: Burkholderia sp. Bp9015 (assembly GCF_003853505.1). Lineage (NCBI taxonomy): Bacteria > Pseudomonadati > Pseudomonadota > Betaproteobacteria > Burkholderiales > Burkholderiaceae > Burkholderia > Burkholderia sp. Bp9015. Next base: position 188,475 of record NZ_QTPZ01000006.1, on the reverse strand, counting down.
CTTCGAGCAGGTGCTCGGGGCGCGCGGGCGGCGGGTGCGCTACGTCGACGTCGGCGCGTCGCGCGTCGAGGTGCTCGACGCGCTCAAGCCGGCGCTGCTCGTGATGCTCGGCGGGCCACTCAGCGTGTACGAAGACGCGCAGTATCCGTCGATCGCGCCGCTCACGGCGCTCGTGCGCCAGCGCATCGACGCCGGGCTGCCGATCCTCGGCATCTGCCTTGGCGCGCAGTTCATCGCCCGCGCGCTCGGTGCGCGCGTCTATCCGGCTGCGCAGAAGGAACTCGGCTGGGCGCCGCTGACGCTCACCGACGCGGGCCGCGCGTCGCCGCTGCGCCATCTCGACGGCGCGGCGACCTCGATGCTGCACTGGCACGGCGATACGTTCGACCTGCCGGGCGGCGCGATCCATCTGGCCTCGACACCGGCCTGCCGCCACCAGGCGTTCGCGTGGGGGCAGCACGTGCTGGCGCTGCAATGCCATCCCGAAATCCGTGCCGACCGCTTCGAACCCTGGCTGATCGGCAACGCCGGCGAAATCGCGTCGACGCCCGGCATCGACGCACGCCAGCTGCGCGCCGACACCGTGCAGCACGGTCCGGCGCTGGAGGCGGCCGCGCGACGCATGTTCGCGGAGTGGCTCGACAGCGTCGGGCTTTGATCCGGAGCGAGCCGGCGCCGCGTGTGACCGGCCCGCAGGCCTTGCCGGCCGGCGCACCGCTGCATGCCGTGTGCGCGCGGCATCGCTGCCGGCGGCGCGGCGGCGCTACCTGACCATCCGCTTACTGCCGAACCGGCCGCCAGCAGGCTTCGAGCCCGCATGCTACGCTCGTCCGCTGTTTCCCTTTCCTGGCGAGCGGCCTCCATGACTGCGCTGTTTTCCCCGTTCACGCTGCGCGGCGTGACCCTTCCGAACCGGATCGTGATCTCCCCGATGTGCCAGTACTCGGCCGAGCGCGGCGAGGCGACCGACTGGCACATGATTCACCTGGGCCATCTCGCGCTGTCCGGCGCGGGCCTGCTCTGCATCGAAGCGACCGCGGTCGAACCCGACGGGCGCATCACGGCCGGCGACCTCGGTTTGTGGGACGACGCGACCGAAGCAGCGCTCAAGCCCGTGCTGGCGGCGATCCGCAAACATTCGCCGGTCCGCGTCGCGATGCAGCTGTCGCACGCGGGGCGCAAGGCGTCGAGCGAGGTGCCGTGGAAGGGCGGCCAGCTCGTGTCCGTCGCCGATGGCGGCTGGCTGCCGCATGCGCCGTCGGCCCTGCCGCACAAGGACGGCGAGACGCCGCCGCTCGCGCTCGACGCGGCCGGCCTGAACCGGATCCGCGACGCGTTCGCCGCCGCCGCGAAGCGTGCCGCGCGCCTCGGCATCGATGCGATCGAGGTGCATGCGGCGCACGGCTACCTGCTGCATCAGTTCCTGTCGCCGCTTGCGAACCAGCGTACCGACGAATACGGCGGCTCGCGCGAAAACCGGATGCGCTTTCCGCTCGAGATCTTCGAGATCGTGCGCGCGGCGTTTCCGGCGGACCGGCCGGTCGGCGTGCGCGTGTCGGCGACCGACTGGGTCGAGGGCGGCTGGGAACTGGAGGACACGATCGCGTTTGCGCACGAGCTGAAGCAGCGCGGCTGCGACTGGATCGACGTGTCGTCCGGCGGCGTGTCGCCGCTACAGAAGATTCCGCTGTCGCCCGGTTACCAGGTGCCGTTCGCGCAGGCGGTGAAGCGCGCGGTCGGGATGCCGACGATCGCGGTCGGCCTGATCAACGATCCCGCGCATGCGAACCGGCTGATCGAGTCGGGCGACGCCGATTTCGTCGCGATGGCGCGCGCGATGCTGTACGACCCGCGCTGGCCGTGGCATGCGGCTGCCGAGCTCGGCGCGCAGGTGTCGGCGCCGCCGCAGTACTGGCGTTCGCAGCCGCGCGAGCACAAGGCGTTGTTCGGCGACATCGCATTCGGCCAGCGCTGAGCGTCATGCGCGCAATATTGCGCGCGATGTTGAGCGAAGCAATCTTGAACGTGTAGGATGCGGGTGATTCGCCGCATGTCCCGACGCGGCACCGACCGGTGCCGCGTTTTCGTTTTGCGCGACGCAGGGCCGCGCAAAACGAAGGCGCGGCCGTCTTCCATTCAAGTCGTCTTCAAAGGATTCGTTCGATGAGTTCACGCAGGATCGCGGTACGCCGCTCGGGAGTTCACGGCAAGGGCGTGTTCGCGGTGGAGCCGATCAAGGCCGGCGAACGCGTAGTGGAATACAAGGGCGAGCGAATTTCGTGGAAGGAAGCGCTGCGCCGCCATCCGCACGACCCGAACGAGCCGAACCATACGTTCTACTTCGCACTGGAAGAGGGCGGGGTGATCGACGGCAAGATCGACGGCAACAGCGCGCGCTGGATCAACCATTCGTGCGCGCCGAACTGCGAGGCCGAGGAGATCAAGGGTCGCGTGTTCATCCACGCACTGCGCGACATCGGGCCGGAAGAAGAGCTGTTCTACGACTACGGCCTCGTGATCGACGAGAAGCTGACGAAGAAACTCAAGCGGGAATACGCGTGCCATTGCGGCGCGACCGTATGCCGCGGCACGCTGCTCGCCACGCCGGACGACGACGGCAAGAAGAAAAAGAAGAAGGACAGGAAGGACGGCAAGTCCGAGTCCGGCGCGAAGGACAAGAAAAAGAAGAAGTGACCGGTGAGGCCGCGCATCGCGCGGCTGCTTCACCGCCGGATGGCCGCCACTCGGCCGTCCATCCAGCCTGATGAGGGTTCGCCGCGCGTGCCTCAGTGCGTCGGCGCGGCGGCCGGCGTCTCGCTCGCCGGCTTCCCGGTGCGCTTGGCGAGCGGCACCCGCACCACGAAGCGCGAACCGCCTTCCGATGCATCCTCGTACGACACCGTGCCGCCGTGCATCGCGATGATGTCGTGCACGATCGCGAGCCCGAGCCCGGCGCCCGTCTCGACGCCGTTGCCGCTTTGCGCGTCGCCACGGAAGAAGCGCTTGAACAGGTCGGCCTGCTGATTGGCCGGCACGCCCGGGCCGTTGTCCTCGACGACGATCTCGGCGGCCGGCTCGCCGGTCTCGAGCGCGCCGCGCGCGACGTTCACCGTGATCCGCGCCCCGTCCGGCCGGGCGAGCGGCACATATTTCAACGCATTGTCGAGCAGGTTCGCGATCACCTCGCGCAGCAGCACGGGGTTGCCGCGCACGTTCAGCGTTTCGTCTTCGCCGGGATCGTCGCTGCGCTGGAAGCCGAGGTCGACATGCGACGCGAGCGCGCGCGGTACCCATTCGGCACCCGTCTCGAACGCCATCGCGGCCAGGTCGACGTCGACGAAACGCGCGGCCTGTTCGCCCGGCTCCGCGCGCGCGAGCGACAGCAGCTGGTTCGACAGCCGCACCGCGCGGTCGGCGGCCGCGCGCAGTTCGCGCACCGCGGCATAGGTCTGCTGCGGGTCGCGCGCGACGGCGGCCTGCTCGGCATGCAGCTTCACGGCCGTGAGCGGCGTGCGCAGCTGGTGCGCGGCATCGGCGATGAACTTGCGCTGCGCGTCGAGGGCGGTCTTCAGGCGGCCGAGCAGCGCGTTCATCGCGCTCGTCAGCGGCCGGATCTCGAGCGGCACGTCGGTTTCGTCGACCGGCTCCAGCGACGTGTGGGTCTGCCGGTTCAGCGAATCGGCGAGATGCGTGAGCGGGCCGAGCTGCTGGTTCACGACGCGCCACACGATGCCCCAGCCCGCGAGCAGCAGCAGCAGCAGCGGCATCATGATCGCGACGAGGAATTCGGCCGCGATCCGGTAACGGTGCCGCACCGGTTGCGCGACCTCAACCACCATCGGCCGGCCGCCGTCGACTTCCTCGACGCGCACCTGCGCGACCCGCACCGCGCGGTTGTCGTACTCGGCCTCGAACACGTACGCGTGATGCATGCGGCGCACGTTGATGCCCCGCAGCGGCAGTTTCGGATCGCCGGCGAGTTCCTGCTCGCCGTCGCTGATCCGGTAGATCAGCGCCTCGGCCGGATCGGAGAACATCGCCTGCGCGAGCGGCGGCACCGTGAACGGCGCGTCGGGGCCGGCGATCTGGATCTGTTTGGAGATGGCGGTCGCGAGGTCGGCGAGCGAGCGGTCGATCACGTGTTGCGTGTATTGCCACGCGAGCCAGTAGGCGATCAGGCCGCTCATCAGCGCGAGCATCGACAGCGGCGCGGCGAGGCGCCGAAGCAGCGAGCGGCGCAGGCTGGTGGTCACAGCCGGATCAGAAGACATTTCGACGGGCAAATGGATAAGCGCCGCTCACGGGGAGCGGCGCGGACGTGCGCCGGACGGCGACGCGGGCAGGGCGGCTCGCCGGCGGCACGCGGCCGGCCGGCGTGCGGCGCCGCTCAGACGCTCGCGGTCTGGCGGATTTCCTGCAGCAGATAGCCGAAGCCGCGCACCGTGACGATTTCGACGCGGCACTGCTCGAGTTTCTTGCGCACGCGATGCACGTAGACTTCGATTGCGGTGTCGCCGAGATCGCCGCCGAAGTGCGTGAGGTGATCCTGCAGCTGGGCCTTGCTGACGACGCGGCCGTGACGCAGCAGCAGCATTTCCAGCACCGCGAATTCGCGCGGCGACAGTTCGAGCGGCTTGTCGTCGTTGAAGATGCGGCGATCGACGCCCGACAGGCGGACGCCGCCGAGCGACACTTCCGGACGCGGCATGTCGCTGTGCGGGCCGCTGCGGCGCATCACCGCGCGGATGCGCGCTTCGAGCTCGGCCGGCTCGAACGGCTTGAGCATGTAGTCGTCGGCGCCGGAGTTCAGGCCCTGGATCCGGTCGTTCAGTTCGTCGCGCGCGGTCAGCACGATGACCGGCGTGTGGCGGTTGGTCTGGCGGAAACGCGTGAGCAGCGTCATCCCGTCGATGCCCGGCAGGCCGAGGTCGAGGATCACGAGTTCGTGGCGGTTCTGTGCCAGCGCCTGTTCGGCAAAGATGCCGTCATGCACCATGTCGACGGTGAAGCCAGCCTGCTCGAGGCTGCTCTGGATACCGCGTGCGATGGGGCGGTCGTCTTCGATCAGAAGGAGTCGCATGAAGTTCGCTCAAGTACAATGGGTTGGCGGTTCAGGCACGCGGACAGCACGACGCCGTTTCCACAGGGGCGCCGCATCGCCTGACATCAAGCATGGCGGCCAGCGAACGATTAAATCCAATCATGTCCGATATTTCGATCCACGACCTCGAAGCCGCGATCAATTTCTGGCGCGCCCGCTCGCCGTCGAGCGGCGACGAACTCAAACTCTGCGAAGAGGCCAGCGCGCTCTCCAAGCCGTATGCGCTGCTGATTGTACAGCGCGCAAGCGCGCTGCAACTGGAAGGTTTGGACCCCAGGGCGCGGAAAGCGTATGAGACTTACGTGCGCCTTAAGGATGGCTTGGAAAGTTGAAGGCTTTCGCTGAGTACATCCTAGAAAACGTTCATCGAAATGAAAAGTTGACGCGCCGCGCGTCGAAAGACGCGCGGCGGTAGAGGACGACCTCAGGCGGCCGGTTGGGTATGTGCGCACACCTGGTCGATGAACGTCGCGAGCGCGATGTCGCGCTCGGTCAGGCCGTCCGCATCGTGGGTCGACAGCGTCACGTCGACGCGGTTGTATACGTTGAACCATTCCGGATGGTGGTTCATTTCCTGCGCCTTGATCGCGACGCGCGTCATGAAGCCGAAGGCCTCGTTGAAATCGGCGAAGCGCAGGCTGCGCTGGATCGCGTCGCGGCCCGGCACGGCCGTCCAGTGCGGCAGGCCTTCGAGCCGGGTCTTGCGTTCTTCTGATGTGAGCTTGTGGATCATGTTGCACCTCGTTCGGTAACGGCGCCCGCACGCGGGCAAGGGCCACGCGGCAAAGCCGGTACCGGTCATTGTTTCATAGTTGGGCGACGGGCATTCGGTGACGGGCATCGGAAGGCGGGCGCCGGTGCACGAATCACGCCGGCGTGGCCCGCGGCCTTACGCGTCCGCGTCGTCCGGCCAGCCTTCTCCCGTGCCGCGATGCAGCACGAGATCGCCATCGCATACCGCGCCGGCCGCGAATTCGGGCTGCGTGGCCAGCCGGTCGGCCAGCGCGCGGCCGTCGACGTCGGCCAGCGCGAACAGCTGCGCGAAATCGTCGATTACGAAGTAGGTCTTCTGGAACGTGTCGATCCGGTACCGCGTGCGCATCACGCGCTCGAGGTCGAAACCGAGCCGGTTCGGCGCTGCGCTTTCGAGACTGTAGAGGCTCTCGCCCTTGCTCGACACGATCCCGGCGCCATAGATCGACAGCCCGTTCGTGCCCTGCGGGTCTCGGATCAGGCCGAATTCCACCGTATACCAGTAGAGGCGCGCCAGCCGCGCGAGCGCCGCTTCGTCGTCCGCGACCGCGAGCGCGGTGCGGCCGTAGGCCTGCATGTAGTCGGCGAACACCGGTTCGATCAGCAACGGCACGTGGCCGAACAGGTCGTGGAAGCAGTCGGGTTCCTGCAGGTAGTCGAGCTGGTCCGGGCGGCGCATCCACCAGGTGACCGGAAACCGCCGGTTCGCGAGGTGCTCGAAGAACACGCGATCGGGCACGAGGCCCGGCACCGCGACGATTTCCCAGCCGGTGACCGGTTTCAGCTGGCGGTTCACGTCGGCGAACGACGGCACGCGATCGGCCGGCAGGTCGATCTTCCCGAGCCCGGCGACGAACGCGTCGCACGCGCGACCGCGCAGCAGCGCCGACTGGCGCGCATAGAGCTGCTGCCACACCGCGTGGTCGACCTGGCCGTAACGTTCGAGCGGCTGGTCGATGGTGAAATCGGCGCGGGTTTCGAGGCCCGCATCGAACTGCTCCTGCAGTTTCGCGGTGACGACGGTGGACATGGTGAGGCTCTGCACGCTGTGATGGGAACCATGCAAGTGTAGAGCGGGGGACATGCGGAATGGGCGCAAAGATGGCGTTGATTCGACTGATGATGCGATAATCGCGCATCAAAATCGGAATCAATGCGGAGAATGCTCATGCTGGAACTCGATCACTTCGATCTCGCGCTTCTCGACGTGCTGCAGCGCTTCGGCCGCGCGACGCACCAGCAGCTCGGCGAGGAGGTGCCGCTGTCGCCGTCGCAGATCGGCCGGCGGCTGCAGCGGCTCGAGGCTGCCGGCGTGATCGAAGGCTATCGCGTGATGTTGCGCCCCGAAAAGCTCGGGCTCGGCGTCACCGCGTTCACGAGCCTGAAGCTCAAGCACCACGGCGATTCGATCATCGAGCAGTTCCAGCAGCAGATCGACGTGCTGCCCGAGGTGCTCGAATGCCATGCCGTGGTCGGCGATGCAGACTATCTGCTGCGGATCGTCGCGCCGGATCTCAACGCGCTGTCGCAGTTCGTGATGAAGAAGCTGATGCGCGTGCCGGGCGTCGACAGCGTGCGCTCGAACATCGTGCTGACGACGTTCAAGCGCAATGGCGCGCTGCCGCTCGCGCACCTGGCGCCCGGCGCCGCGTGACGCGGCGGCAGGGCTGGCGGCGGGGCGCAAGGCGCCGCCGCGGATAGGGTTCGATCAGGCCGCTGCGGATTGCGCGTCGGCGTTCAGCAGGTCGACGTACGCGACCGCGACGAGATCCTCGTGCGCCACGCCGAGCTTCGCGAACACGTCATGCGCCTCGGCTTCGCCGCCGGCTTCGTCGTCGTCGGGGCCGAGCACCACTTCCAGTTCGATGAAGTCGCCGAGGCCGTCGACGCGGTCGAGGTGGATCCGCGTGCGGCCGACGAGGTACACGTGCCGTTCCTTCGTCACGATGCCGCGCGTGGTCAGCGCAGTCGCGAGCAGCGAGTGCATCGCGTCCGGGTTCGTGACCGGGCTGCGCGTGTAGTACGACGCTTTCGGACCGTCGCGATCGTCGCGCTGGTAGAAGATCAGTTCGGCCGGCGTGCCGTCTTCGAAGCGGCGCAGCTTCAGCCGGCCGCGCGGCACGTCGTAGAAGAAATCCTGCTGGCGGTAGAAGAGCGGTGCTTCGGTTGCGAGCGTCGCGGCGCGTTCGCGCAGCTGGTCGAATTCGCGGGCGCGGGCTTTGATCTCGATGTTGCGGGCCATGCGGGTCTCCTTCAATCAGGGGTCTCGCGGTGTGCGAACGGACAATCTAGCAAAAAGCCTGCGATGGTGGCGTGACGAGCGACCGGCGCGCGGCAACGCGACGCGGAGCGGGCGATTGGGGCTCGTATGTGATTTTCGCCGGTCATGCGCGGGCGAGTTGGCGATTCGCAAGATCCGCAGGAGACGCACTAGACGCAGGAACTCAGGAACTCAGGAACGCCGAGGAACAGGAATAGCAGGAAGCGTCAGCCGCAAAAGTCCACTGCACGACCCGTCACACCGACATCAGCCACGCTCATATCGCCCACTGCGTCTCGATCAGTCGCAGCGCGGCCGCGATTGCCGGTTCGTCACGCCGTTCGACGAGTGCCACGAAAGTCAGCTCGGTCGGCACCGTCACGCGTTCGACGATCGTCAGCGCGTGCGCGTGCGCTTCGGCCAGCGCGGTCGAGTCCCGCGCGAGCGTCAACCCGATCCCCGATTTCACGAGATCGAGCATCGACTGCTCCTGGTCGACCTCGGCGACCTTCACCGGCTGCGCGCCGGCCGCCGCGAACAGCCGCGACAGCAGCCGGTGATGGGCGGACGCCGGCGGCGTCCAGATCCACGGCAGCGCGGCGAGCGCGCGCCAGTCGTGAGCGCGCTGCACGCGCTCCTTCCAGCCGGCCGGCGCGAGTACGCGGTACTGGAAACGCGTGAGCGTGACCGTGTGGAACAGCGTGTCGTCGCGCGGCTCGTCCTCGCCGGGCCGGCCGATGTAGTAGCCGACGTCGAGCGCCCGCGCGCGCACCTGCTCGAGCACCCAGCCGGACATCCCGTGCCGCAGCGCGGTTTCTATCTGCGGATGGGTTTCGACCAGCGCGCGCAGGAAGCCGCCGAGCCGCAGGAAACCGGGGTCGAGGATCGTGCCGATCCGCAACCGGCCGCGCACCTCGTGCCGCAGCGCGGCAGCGGCGCGCTGCACGTCGGCGGCTGCGGCCAGCGCGCGCTCCGCGTGCGGCAGCAGCGTCTGGCCGTCGCGTGTGAGCGCGAGCCCGCGCGACGTGCGCGTGAACAGCGTGACGCCGAGCGTTTCCTGCAGATGCTTGATCTGCAGGCTGACGGCCGGCTGCGTCAGGTGCAACTGCACGGCGGCGCGCGTCAGGTTGCCTTCGCGGGCGACCGTCGCGAACGCACGGAGCAGGGTGAGATCCATCGTCGTGATATGAGTGCAGCTTATAACGCAGTTCAGCATAACTCATTGGATCGGCGGAGGGCAGGCGGGGTACGCTTCATCGATCGCGTCGCCCGCGACGCACTATGCTGAAAACGACGCGCGGGATTGCGCCGCGCGGGACACAACAATGCGCTTTGCATGGGGCACGAGTAAGCGATGAAGTGCTAACTCCATCCAGCCACGCCATGGGACCCGAGTAAGCGCTAAAGCGCTAACTCGAGTCGACCGCCGTGGGGATGGAGTAAGCGCTGAAGCGCCAACTCCATCCAACCACGCCATGGGACCCGAGTAAGCGCTGAAGCGCTAACTCGGGTCGACCGCAAAGCATGGGACCCGAGTAAGCGCTGAAGCGCTAACTCGGGTCGACAGGAGACACGTCGTGACGACTCAACGCACGCTCGAGGGCGAATTCGATTACGTGATCGTCGGCGCGGGCACCGCAGGCTGCGTGCTCGCGAACCGCCTGACCGAGGATCCCGAGATCCGCGTGCTGCTGCTCGAAGCGGGCGGCAAGGACGACTATCACTGGATCCACATCCCGGTCGGCTATCTGTACTGCATCGGCAATCCACGCACGGACTGGCTGTACAAGACACAGCCGGAGGCGGCGCTCAACGGCCGCGCACTGTCGTATCCGCGCGGTCGCGTGCTCGGCGGCTGCTCGTCGATCAACGGGATGATCTACATGCGCGGCCAGCGCGAGGATTACGACAGCTGGGCGCAGGAAACCGGCGACGCGGGCTGGTCGTGGGACAGCGTGCTGCCGATCTTCAAGCGCAGTGAGGACCACCACGCGGGTGCGAGCGACGCACACGGCGCAGGCGGCTACTGGCGCGTCGAGAAGCAGCGGCTGCGCTGGGAGATCCTCGAATCGTTCGCGCAGGCCGCGCAGCAGACGGGCATTCCGGCGACCGACGATTTCAACCGCGGCGACAACAGCGGGGTCGGCTATTTCGAGGTGAACCAGAAGCGCGGCGTGCGCTGGAATACGTCGAAGGCGTTCCTGCGCCCCGCGATGATGCGCCCGAACCTGACCGTGATAACCGGCGCGCATGCGCAGCGCGTGATCTTCGACGGGCGGCGCGCGGTCGGCGTCGAGTATCGCGGCGGCGGCACCGACTACGTCGCGCACGCACGCGCCGAAGTGCTGCTGACCGCCGGCGCGGTGAATTCGCCACAGCTGCTCGAACTGTCGGGCATCGGTGCGGGCGCACGGCTGCAGGCGCTCGGCATCGACGTCGTGCAGGACCTGCCGGGCGTCGGCGAGAACCTGCAGGATCACCTGCAGCTGCGGATGGCATTTCGCGTCGAAGGCGTGCGCACGTTGAACACGCTGTCCGCGCACTGGTGGGGCAAGCTGATGATCGGTGCCGAATACGCGCTGCTGCAACGCGGGCCGATGTCGATGGCGCCGTCGCAGCTCGGCGCGTTCGCGAAATCCGATCCCGACGATCCCGCGCTCACGCGCCCCGATCTCGAATATCACGTGCAGCCGCTGTCGCTCGAGCGCTTCGGCGAGCCGCTGCACAGCTTCAACGCCTTTACGGCGTCCGTCTGCCATCTGCGGCCGAGTTCGCGCGGCAGCGTGCATATCGCGAGCCCCGATGCCGGCGTGGCGCCGTCGATCGCACCGAACTATCTGTCGACCGACCACGATCGCCAGGTCGCCGCGAACGCGCTGCGCCTCACGCGCCGCATCGCATCCGCGCCGGCGCTCGCGCGCTACCGTCCGGAGGAGATCCTGCCGGGCGAGCGATACCGGACCGAAGCCGAACTGATCGAAGCGGCGGGCGCGGTCGGCACGACGATCTTCCATCCGGTCGGTACGTGCCGGATGGGGCGCGCGGACGACGCGCGTGCCGTCGTCGACAGCCGGCTGCGCGTGCGCGGCATCGCCGGGCTGCGGATCGTCGACGCATCGGTGATGCCGTTCATCACGTCGGGCAACACGAATTCGCCGACGCTGATGATCGCCGAGCGCGCAAGCGACATGATTCGCGCCGATCGACGCGCGGCGCACGACGCGACGCAGGTGCGAATGGACGCGACGATGACGGCTGCGTGACGCCACGCTGACACGCGCGACAGCGGGCTGTCATCCGAGCGCCCGCTGTTTCGCTATGCGAAGCAAAGGTGACGCGCGAGCATCACAATGACACGGGCCGGCGATGCGCACGGCAATTGCTTCGCGCACCCGCTTATCGCTTATGTCACGCGGCTTTTTTTGCGCGACGACATGACGCGCAGCGTCACATGCATGCGTTCAATCAGGCACGTCCGATGCGAGCATGCGCACCTCGATGATGCGCGCGTCAAAAAAGCGCGTCGAAAATTCTCGCTCAGCCGCGCCCGATATGGCAGCCCGCCCTATAAGTGCAAATCCCGATGATTGCACTGCACCAACGGCGCGACAATGTTGCGCAGTGTGCATACGCGTCGGCGCGGGAGACCACCCTCGAGGCGTAATACGGCGCCCCGGGGGCAGCCCGCTGATCCGCGGACTTGTTCGCGGTCGCTTGCGCGAATCCTCCCGGTGCTTCGCCTGACTTCGTACGGAAGGGAACATGATTCTCGGCGACACGATTCTCGAAACACGCGGACTGACGAAGGAATTCAGGGGCTTCACCGCCGTGAACGGTGTCAACCTGCGTGTGCGGCGCGGCGCGATCCATGCGTTGATCGGACCGAACGGCGCGGGCAAGACCACCTGCTTCAACCTGCTGACCAAGTTCCTGACACCGACGGCCGGCCAGATCGTCTTCAACGGCATCGACATCACCGACGAGCGGCCCGCGCAGGTCGCGCGGCGCGGCATCATCCGTTCCTTCCAGATCTCGGCGGTATTCCCGCACCTGACCGCGTTGCAGAACGTGCGCATCGGCCTGCAGCGCGCGCTCGGGACCGAATTCCATTTCTGGCGCAGCGAGCGCACGTTGCGGCGCCTCGACGATCGCGCGATGGATCTCCTCACGCAGGTCGGCCTCACCGATTTCGCACACGTGCCGACGGTCGAACTCGCATACGGCCGCAAGCGCGCGCTCGAGATCGCGACGACGCTCGCGATGGAACCCGAACTGATGCTGCTCGACGAGCCCACGCAAGGGATGGGCCACGAGGACGTCGATCGCGTGACCGCGCTGATCAAGAAAGTGGCGAGCGGCCGCACGATCCTGATGGTCGAGCACAACATGAACGTGATCGCGGGCATCTCCGACACGATCACCGTCCTGCAACGCGGCGAAGTGCTGGCCGAGGGCTCGTATGCGGAAGTGTCGAAGAATCCGCTGGTGATCGAGGCCTACATGGGCAGCGCCGATGCGGCGCTCGCGGGGGCGCACGCATGAAGCACAGCGAACGGGAGGAACGCGAATTGAGCGGCGTCGAGAGCGGCACGCCCGCGCTGGAGATCACGGGCCTCGAGGCCTGGTACGGGGAATCCCACATATTGCACGGTGTCGACCTGAGCGTTCATCGCGGCGAGGTCGTCACGCTGCTCGGCCGCAACGGCGCGGGCCGCACCACGACGCTGCGCGCGATCATGGGCCTCACCGGCCGGCGCAGCGGCTCGATCAAGGTTTCAGGCAACGAGACGATCGGCCTCGCGACGCACCGCATCGCGCATTTCGGCGTCGGCTATTGCCCGGAGGAGCGCGGAATCTTCTCGAGCCTGTCGTGCGAGGAGAACCTGATGCTGCCGCCGCCGATCGGCCCGCGCGAGCACGCGATGTCGCTCGACGAGATCTACACGATGTTCCCGAACCTCGCGTCGCGCCGGCAGAGCCAGGGCACGCGGCTGTCCGGCGGCGAGCAGCAGATGCTCGCGGTGGCGCGGATCCTGCGCACCGGCGCGAACCTGCTGCTGCTCGATGAAATTTCCGAAGGCCTCGCGCCGGTGATCGTGCAGGCGCTCGCGCGCATGATCGTCGCGCTGAAGGCGCGCGGCTACACGGTCGTGATGGTCGAACAGAATTTCCGCTTCGCCGCGCCGCTCGCCGATCGCTTCTACGTGATGGAACATGGCCGCATCGTCGAGCATTTCCGCTCATCCGAACTGGAAGGCAAGATGCCGATCCTTCACGACCTGCTCGGGGTGTGACGCCGCCCCGTTTCCCTTGCCGCTAGCCGTGGCGGCCTACGAACAACCACAACGCATCAGAACAACAGGAGACGTCAATGAAAATGAAGACCCTCGCACACGCGTGCCTGGCGGTCGCGACCGCAGCGTTCACCGCCGGCGCCGCACACGCCGCGGATAGCGTGAAGATCGGCTTCATCACCGACATGTCGGGGCTGTACGCGGACATCGACGGGCAGGGCGGCCTCGAGGCGATCCGGATGGCGGTCGCCGACTTCGGCGGCAAGGTGCTCGGCAAGCCGATCGAGGTCGTCTATGCCGATCACCAGAACAAGGCGGACATCGCCGCGTCGAAGGCGCGCGAATGGATGGACCGCGGCGGGCTCGACCTGCTGGTCGGCGGCACGAACTCCGCGACCGCGCTGTCGATGAACCAGGTCGCGGCCGAGAAGAAGAAGGTCTACATCAACATCGGCGCGGGCGCCGACACGCTGACCAACGAGCAGTGCACGCCGTACACGGTCCACTACGCATACGACACGATGGCGCTCGCGAAGGGCACCGGCTCGGCGGTGGTGAAGCAGGGCGGCAAGAGCTGGTTCTTCCTGACCGCCGACTACGCGTTCGGCAAGGCGCTCGAGAAGAACACGTCGGACGTCGTGAAGGCGAGCGGCGGCCAGGTGCTCGGCACGGTGCGGCACCCGCTGTCGGCGTCGGACTTCTCGTCGTTCCTGCTGCAGGCGCAGTCGTCCAAGGCGCAGATCCTCGGCCTCGCGAACGCGGGCGGCGACACGATCAACTCGATCAAGGCCGCGAAGGAGTTCGGCATCACGAAGTCGATGAAGATCGCCGCGCTGCTGATGTTCATCAACGACGTGCACAGCCTCGGCCTCGAGACGACGCAGGGCCTCGTGCTGACCGACAGCTGGTACTGGAACCGCGACGCGACGGCGCGCCAGTGGGCGCAGCGCTACTTCGGCAAGATGAAGAAGATGCCGTCGAGCCTGCAGGCGGCCGACTACTCGTCGGTGACGACCTACCTGAAGGCGGTCCAGGCGGCCGGCACGACCGACTCCGACAAGGTGATGGCCGAGCTGAAGAAGGCGAAGATCAACGACTTCTACGCGAAGGGCTACATCCGCCAGGACGGCAGCATGATTCACGACATGTACCTGATGGAAGTGAAGAAGCCGTCGGAATCGAAGGAGCCGTGGGACTACTACAAGGTGCTCGCGACGATTCCGGGCGAGCAGGCGTTCACGACCAAGCAGGAGACGCGCTGCGCGGCATGGAAGTAAGCGCGGGCGCGGCCGCAGCGATGTGGCCGCTGCACCGCCCGCGTGCGCGACGGCATGACGGTTGCGCACGCAACGAAACTCATTCGGACGGCTAAGTCGATGGAAATCTTTGGCATTCCGTTGCCGGCGATGCTGAGCCAGTTGCTGCTCGGGCTCGTCAACGGCTCGTTCTACGCGATCCTGAGCCTCGGGCTGGCGGTGATCTTCGGGCTGCTCAACGTGATCAACTTCGCGCACGGCGCGCTGTTCATGCTGGGCGCGATGCTCGCGTGGATGGGGCTGTCGTATTTCGGGTTGCCGTACTGGGCGATGCTCGCGCTCGCACCGCTGATCGTCGGCGCGTTCGGGATCCTGGTCGAGCGCTCGATGCTGCGCTGGCTGTACAAGCTCGATCACCTGTACGGGCTGCTGCTCACGTTCGGCCTCACGCTCGTCGTCGAAGGCGTGTTCCGCTCGGTCTACGGGTCGTCCGGCCAGCCGTACGACGTGCCTTCGCAGCTGTCCGGCGCGACCAATCTCGGCTTCATGTTCCTGCCGAACTACCGCGCGTGGGTGGTCGTCGCGTCGCTCGCGGTGTGTCTCGCGACCTGGTTCGTGATCGAGAAGACGCGCCTGGGCGCCTATCTGCGCGCGGGCACCGAGAACCCGAAGCTCGTCGAGGCGTTCGGTGTGAACGTGCCGATGATGATCACGCTCACCTACGGCTTCGGCGTCGCGCTCGCAGCATTCGCGGGCGTGCTCGCGGCGCCGGTGATCCAGGTGTCGCCGCTGATGGGCCAGCCGATGATCATCACCGTGTTCGCGGTGGTCGTGATCGGCGGGATGGGCTCGATTCTCGGCTCGATCATCACCGGGCTGATGCTCGGCGTGATCGAGGGCTTCACGCGCGTGTTCTATCCGGAAGCGTCGGCCACGGTGGTGTTCGTGATCATGGCGATCGTGCTGCTGATCCGCCCGGCTGGCCTGTTCGGCAAGGAAAAATGATGCAGAGAAAAGTGCTCTACGGCGTGCTGCTCGCCGCACTGCTCGCAGCCCCCTTCATCGGCGCGTATCCGGTGTTCGTGATGAAGGTGCTCACGTTCGCGCTGTTCGCGGCCGCGTTCAACCTGCTGATCGGCTATACGGGGCTGCTGTCGTTCGGCCATGCGATGTTCCTCGCGACCGCCGGCTACGCGACCGGCTATACGATCCAGACGCTCGGCTTCACGCCGGAGCTCGGCGTGCTCGTCGGCACCTTCGCCGCGACGTTGCTCGGGCTCGTCGTCGGCCTGTTCGCGATCCGCCGGCAAGGCATCTACTTCGCGATGATCACGCTCGCGTTCGCGCAGATGGTCTATTTCATCTACCTGCAGGCGCCGTTCACGCACGGCGAGGACGGCCTGCAGGGCGTGCCGCGCGGGCATCTGTTCGGGGTCGTCGACCTGTCGAACGACGTCGCGCTCTACTACGTCGTGCTCGCGGTGATCGTCGCGGCGTGCGCGTTCATCGTGCGCATCGTGCACTCGCCGTTCGGCCAGGTGCTCGTCGCGATCAAGGAGAACGAAGCGCGAGCGATCTCGCTCGGCTACGACACCGACCGCTTCAAGCTGCTCGCGTTCATCCTGTCGGCCGGGCTCGCGGGGCTGGCCGGTTCGCTGAAGGTGCTGGTGCTCGGCTTCGAGACGCTGTCCGACGCGTACTGGACGATGTCGGGCCTCGTCGTGCTGATGACGCTCGTCGGCGGGATGGGCACGCTGTTCGGGCCGCTGCTCGGCGCGGCGCTGATCGTCGCACTGGAGGACCGGCTCGGCGACATCGGCGAATGGCTCGCGTCGGTGACGGGCATCGGCTGGTTCCACTCGCTCGGCGAATCGGCGACGATCGTCACCGGGCTGATCTTCATCGCATGCGTGCTTGCGTTCCGGCGCGGGATCGTCGGCGAGATGGTCGCACGGGTCAAGACGCTCAGGCCGTCCTGATTGCAGCGCGCCGCGGCGTGGCGACGCGTTGATGCGAAGCACCATCCGGCGCGGCCGGGAAGGGCGTTGCGGCGGCCTCGGGACGGTGCCGCGCGGCAAGGCTGGTGCCCCATTTTCGTGCGGCGATGCACCATAGGGGTAAATGCTAAGTTGTCGCAGGGTGAAAGGTCCTTTAATCTTCGTTTCAGTTCTGATGCACCGCGAAACGAATTTGCAGGTGGAGAACGAGGAGACAATCGAGGCACAAAGTGCCCGGACCCCAAAGCGCTGTTGGACGGAATCCAACAGCGCTTTTTCATTTGTGTGCGCGAATTTCCATTGATGGTGCAGGCGAGTGGCGCCGCGTTTCCCGCGCCCGTTTCTGCCTCACCTCATCTCGCATCGCTCGCGTTTCATCCCGTCCCCCCGTTTTCGTCCAATCCTGCCGGTCGATCGCCGCTGGCGCGCAGCCACGCGCATGCCGTCCGGGCTTACCCGGTTGGCGTGCGCAAAAAGCGTCCGTTACACTCAGCTTTCGCCGACCGTGCGGTCGGGAAAATAGTCGGCAGTTCTCCTACAAGCAAAATGCAGAAGAGGGAGTGCGGTTGGATGAGAAGCGCGGGACGATGGATCGGGGTGCGAGGGGCGGCTGGCGCCGCTCGTTCGGGTGCGGCGGTGCATCGGTATGCCCGGGCTTTCACGAGCCGTCCTGCGGACGGTATGCGCGTTCTGGCGCGATTGCCCGGCACGGCGGCTTCTCCGGTCGTTGCGTTCGCATCCGACGCGTCGTTCGGATGCGCATGAACCGCCGGTTTTCCGATCGTGTGCCGCGCGCTTGCGGAGCCGAACCAGGCTCGGCCGGCCGACCTTCCCGCGATCGTTGCATTCGCATCGATCGCGTCTCGCGCAACGCTGCGTTTCTCCGTTCCCTTCATCCTGGCGACATTGCTGCCGCGCATCGTGGCGGTCGAACGACCGTTTCGGAACGCGCCGCGGCGCGTGCGTGCGTGCGATCGCCGGGGCTCGATTGCGACGCCGGCGTTTCACGGGAAAACGAGCGTAGACGCGGTACGGCGAGATAGTTAATTTATTAACTTGTTTGAGGACCGGGAGCCGCCCGAGCGACCCACGGATTTTTCGAGCAGCGTTTGGAGACAACGTAAATGAAGATGAATCGATGGATGGAGGTTCTGCTTGCCGCGGGCCTCGTGGGTGCGGCGGCCACGGCGTCGGCGCAGGTGAAGATCGGCGTGACGCTGTCGGCCACCGGGCCGGCCGCCTCGCTCGGGATTCCGGAAAAGAACACGATCGCGCTGCTGCCGAAGGAAATCGCGGGCAAGAGCGTCCAGTACATCGTGCTCGACGATGCGTCCGACACGAGCCGCGCGGTGCAGAACGTGCGCAAGCTGATCGACGAGGATCACGTCGACGCGATCATCGGCTCGTCCGTCACGCCGAACTCGCTCGCGATGCTCGATCCGGTGTCGCAGGGCAAGACGCCGACGATCTCGCTCGCGGCGAGCGCGCAGATCATCTCGCCGATGGACGCGAAGCGCGCATGGATGTTCAAGGTGCCGCAGAACGACCAGCTGATGGCCGACGCGATCGCCGGCTACATGGCGAAGCATGGCGTGAAGACGGTCGGCTTCATCGGCTTCGCCGATGCGTACGGCGACAGCTGGTACAAGACGTTCAGCGCGGCGGCCGAGAAGAACGGCCTGAAGCTCGTGTCGAACGAGCGCTTCAACCGCACCGACGCGTCGGTGATGGGGCAGGTGCTGAAGCTGTTGGGCTCGAATCCCGACGCGGTGCTGATCGCCGGTTCGGGCACGCCGGCCGCGCTGCCGGCCAAGACGCTGAAGGAGCGCGGCTACAAGGGCAAGGTGTACCAGACGCACGGCGTCGCGAACAACGACTTCCTGCGCGTGTGCGGCAAGGACTGCGAAGGCGAGATCCTGCCGGCCGGCCCGGTGCTCGTGACCGACCAGTTGCCCGATTCGAATCCGGTGAAGAAGCCGGCGCTCGGCTACAAGGCCGCATACGAAAAGGCGTACGGGGCCGGTTCGCTGGCGACCTTCGGCGGCCATGCATGGGATGCGGGCCTGCTGCTGCAGCGTGCGATTCCCGATGCGCTGAAGAAGGGCCAGCCGGGCACCGAGGCGTTCCGCGAGGCGCTGCGCGCATCGCTCGAGAGCGTGAAGGATCTGCCCGTGTCGCACGGTGTGATCAACACGACGGCGACCGATCACAACGGCTTCGACACGCGGGCGCGCGTGATGGTGCAGATCGTCGACGGCAAGTGGAAGCTGCAGGCCGAGTAAGCACCACGTGAAACCGGCGGGCGCGGCGCGAACGGTGCCGTGCGCGCCGTCGGCGGCGCGGCGATCCGTGCTCGCGCCGCATGGAATGCCGGGAAGCCCGCAACGCGACGCCTGACCGCCGGTCTTGCCGTCCGCGCGCGGGCCGTTCCCGTCGCCGTTTCTCCGCAGCATTCTCGATACACGAAACGTATGGATCTCTCGATTGCGGCGATCCTCGCGCAAGACGGCATCACGACCGGCGCCATTTATGCATTGCTGTCGCTGGCGCTCGTGCTGGTGTTTTCCGTCACGCGGGTGATCTTCATTCCCCAGGGCGAATTCGTCGCCTACGGTGCGCTCACGCTTGCGGCGTTGCAGGCGCAGAAATTTCCCGCCACCTGCTGGCTGCTGTTCGTGATGGGCATCGCGTGCTTCCTGCTGGAAGTCGGCGGCCTGGTCCGCCATCGCGAACGCCGCCATCAACTCGGCCGCACGCTCGCGACGCTCGGCAGCCGCTACGTGCTGCTGCCGCTCGCGGTGTTCGCGATCACGCGCAGCTTTGCCGCGCAGCCGCTGCCTATGCTTGCGCAGATCGCGTTGACGCTCGCGATCGTCGTGCCGATGGGGCCGTTCGTCTACCGGCTCGTCTATCAGCCGATCGCCGAAGGCACGACGCTGCTGTTGCTGATCGTGTCGGTCGCCGTCCATTTCGCGATGGTCGGCCTCGGGCTCGTGATGTTCGGCGCTGAAGGCTCGCGCACCAACGGCTTCGCGGATGCGTCGCTGTCGGTCGGCAGCATGACGGTGTCGGTGCAGAGCATCCTCGTGGTCGTGACCGCGCTGGTGCTGATCGGCGCGCTCTACGTGTACTTCGGCCGCACGATCGCCGGCAAGGCGCTGCGCGCGACGTCGGTGAACCGGCTCGGCGCGCGGCTGGTCGGCATCGGCACGACCGAAGCAGGGCGGCTCGCATTCACGCTGGCGGCCGGGCTCGGTGTGCTGTCCGGCATCCTCGTCGGTCCGTTGACGACGATCTATTACGACTCCGGCTTCCTGATCGGCCTGAAGGGTTTCGTGGGCGCGATCATCGGCGGGCTGGTCAGTTATCCGCTCGCGGCCGCCGGCTCGCTGCTGGTCGGCGTGCTCGAATCGTATTCGTCATTCTGGGCGAGCGCGTACAAGGAAGTGATCGTGTTCACGCTGATCATCCCGGTGCTGCTGTGGCGCAGTTTCGCGGCGCCGCATGCGGAAGAGGAAGAGGAGTGACACGATGAAGACGATGGTACGCAACAAGACCTTCTGGGTGTTTCTCGTGGTGCTGTTCGCGCTGCCGGTGCTGCCCGGCGCGCTGCAGGTGCCCGAATACTGGATCACGCTGCTGAACTACATCGGCCTCTACGCGATCGTCGCGATCGGGCTCGTGCTGCTGACGGGCGTCGGCGGGATGACGAGCTTCGGGCAGGCCGCGTTCGTCGGCATCGGCGCGTATGCGACCGCATTCCTGACCACGCGATACGGCGTGTCGCCGTGGCTCGCGCTGATCGTCGGCGTCGTGCTGACGGCGCTCGTCGCGCTGGTACTGGGCGCGGTCACGATGCGCCTGTCCGGGCATTTCCTGCCGCTCGGCACGATCGCGTGGGGGCTCGCGCTGTTCTATCTGTTCGGCAACCTCGAGTTGCTCGGCAAGTACGACGGGATCAACGGGATTCCGGCACTGAACCTGTTCGGCATCGAGCTCGGCAGCGGCCGCAGCCTGTACTTCCTGATCTGGGTCGTCGTGCTGGCCGCGATCGTGTCGGTGCAGAACCTGCTCAACAGCCGGCCCGGCCGCGCGATCCGCGCGCTGCGCGGCGGCGGCGTGATGGCCGAAGCGATGGGCGTGAACACCGCGTGGATGCGCGTCGTGATCTTCACCTACGCGGCCGTGCTCGCCGCGGTATCGGGCTTCCTGTACGCGCACCTGCAGCGCGCGGTGAACCCGACCCCGTTCGGCCTGAACCACGGGATCGAATTCCTGTTCATGGCCGTGGTCGGGGGCGTGTCGCACGTATGGGGCGCGGTGCTCGGTGCGGCGAT
Source organism: Burkholderia sp. Bp9015 (assembly GCF_003853505.1). Classification (NCBI taxonomy): domain Bacteria; kingdom Pseudomonadati; phylum Pseudomonadota; class Betaproteobacteria; order Burkholderiales; family Burkholderiaceae; genus Burkholderia; species Burkholderia sp. Bp9015. Next base: position 167,477 of record NZ_QTPZ01000006.1, on the reverse strand, counting down.
CCTCACCGTGCTGCAGGACTACCTGCAGACGCTGTTGCCGAAGCTGCTCGGCTCGGAAGGCAACTTCGAGATCATCGTGTTCGGCGTGCTGATGGTGCTGTTGCTGCAGTACGCGCGCCAGGGCGTATGGCCGTTCGTCGCGAAGCTGTTTCCACGCGGGCCGCGCGCACATGTGCCCGACCATGCCGACCCGCTGCCGCAGCGCGCGAAGCCGGTGGCGGGCGAGCCGCTGCTCGTGGTCGACAACGCGCGCAAGCAGTTCGGCGGGCTGGTGGCCGTCAACGACGTCAGTTTCGACGTGAAAGCGGGGCAGATCGTCGGCCTGATCGGCCCGAACGGCGCGGGCAAGTCGACCACGTTCAACCTCGTGACCGGCGTGCTGCAGCCGACCGGCGGCACGATCACGTTCCGCGGCGAGCGGATCAACGGGCTCACGTCGCGCCAGATCGTCCGCCGCGGGATCGGCCGGACGTTCCAACACGTGAAGCTACTGCCGACGATGACGGTGCTCGAGAACGTCGCGATCGGCGCGCATTTGCGCGGCCATACGGGCGTCTGGCGCAGCATCGCGCGGCTCAATGCACATGAGGAAGCGCAGCTGCTGGCTGAAGCGGCACGACAGATCCGCCGCGTCGGGCTGGAGAAGCACATGTACGACGAAGCGGGCAGCCTCGCGCTTGGCCAGCAGCGGATTCTCGAAATCGCGCGCGCGCTGTGCTGCGATCCGACGCTGCTGCTGCTCGACGAGCCGGCGGCCGGGCTGCGCTACCAGGAGAAGCAGCAGCTCGCGGACTTGCTGCGGCGCCTGAAGGCCGAAGGGATGAGCGTGTTGCTCGTGGAACATGACATGGATTTCGTGATGAACCTCACCGACCGGCTGGTGGTGATGGAATTCGGCACGCGGATCGCGGAAGGGCTGCCGCAGGACGTGCAGCAGGATCCGGCGGTGCTCGAAGCGTATCTGGGCGGGGTGGAGTGATGACGGACACGACGATGCCGATTCTCGAGGTACGCGGGCTGGCGGTGCGGTACGGAAAGGTCGAGGCGCTGCACGGTGCGGCGATCAAGGTCGGCGCAGGGCAGATCGTCAGCGTGATCGGCCCGAACGGAGCCGGCAAGTCGACGCTGCTGAACGCGATCATGGGCGCGTTGCCGGTGACCGGGCACGCGTCGGGCGCGATCGTTTACCGCGGTAACGACGTAGGCGCATTGCCCGTCGAGCAGCGCGTCGCGCGCGGGATGTGCCTTGTGCCGGAAAAGCGCGAGCTGTTCAGCACGATGACCGTCGAGGACAACCTCGTGCTGGGCGCGTATCGCCGCAAGGTCGCGGGTGAGTCGAACTTCCTCGACCAGCTCGATCATGTGTTCGCGCTGTTTCCGCGGCTCAAGGAGCGGCGCAAGCAGGCGGCCGGCACGCTGTCGGGCGGCGAACGGCAGATGCTTGCGGTGGGCCGCGCGCTGATGGGTAAGCCCGACCTGCTGATGCTGGACGAGCCGAGCCTCGGGCTGGCGCCGCTGATCGTGAAAGAGATTTTTCATATCATCAGCGCGTTGCGTGGCACGGGCGTCGCGACGCTGCTGATCGAGCAGAACGCGCGGGCCGCGCTACAGATCTCGGACTACGGCTATGTGCTGGAGACCGGCGAGTTTGCGCTGGAAGGGCCGGCTGCCGAGTTGGCACAGAATCCGCAGGTAATCGAAACGTATCTGGGGCTTGCGAAGAAAACGGCTTGATGGGTGAGGCGGTGGGCGGGAAACGGGCGGCGTGTTTCACGTGAAACACGCCGTTTTTGTTTCGGGGGAGGGCGACGTGACGGTGAATCGAGTGTGGGGATAAGTGCCGGAGCAACCAGCGGAAGCACTGTGACGAGAGTGCGGGCTCATCGCGTCGGGTTGCACAGGGAATGAGCGTTGACGGTGGTCGGTCGCCACAGGGGATAAGTGCCGGGCGATTGACCGGAAATACTGTGATGTCACGGTGATGTCGGTTCACGAGCCGCTACCGGGTCCTCGGTTTTGCACAGCTTGGCGATGTGCGGTGAGGTCGCGCCAGCGCCGCCAAGGCCGGCTAGGCGGCACAGCTCGGCCGATCGGCCGAAAAAAACCGGCTAAATGAACGGTCCCTACCATTCGGACGGCCTTCGGGTGAAAAGCGAACCCGCTATAATTCGGCCCATACATTTCTCAGATAGGTTCGTGCGCAGTCCTGCGCGCGGAATCCACCATGCTTTTTCCCACAGAATTTGACGTCATCGTCGTCGGCGGCGGGCACGCCGGCACGGAGGCCGCGTTGGCATCGGCCCGTATGGGTGCGAAGACGCTGCTGCTGACCCATAACATCGAAACGCTCGGGCAGATGAGCTGCAATCCGTCGATCGGCGGTATTGGCAAGGGCCATCTGGTCAAGGAAGTCGATGCGCTCGGCGGCGCGATGGCCGCTGCGACGGACGAGAGCGGTATTCAGTTCCGGATCCTGAATTCGTCGAAAGGCCCGGCCGTGCGCGCGACGCGTGCGCAGGCCGACCGTATCCTGTACAAGGCTGCGATCCGCCATCGGCTCGAGAACCAGCCGAACCTGTGGCTGTTCCAGCAGGCCGTCGACGATCTGATGGTCGAAGGCGACCGCGTGGTGGGCGCCGTCACGCAGATCGGCATCCGCTTCCGCGCACGTGCGGTGGTGCTGACGGCGGGTACCTTCCTCGACGGCAAGATCCACGTCGGCCTGAACAATTACACGGGCGGTCGCGCGGGCGATCCGGCGGCCGTGTCGCTGTCGGCGCGTCTGAAGGAACTGAAGCTGCCGCAGGGCCGCCTGAAGACCGGTACGCCGCCGCGTATCGACGGCCGCTCGATCGACTTTTCGAAGCTGGACGAGCAGCCGGGCGACCTCGATCCGATCCCGGTGTTCTCGTTCCTGGGCCGTGCGGAGCAACATCCGCAGCAGTTGCCGTGCTGGGTCACGCATACGAACGAGCGCACGCACGACATCATTCGCGGCGGCCTCGACCGGTCGCCCATGTATACAGGCGTGATCGAAGGTGTCGGCCCGCGTTACTGCCCGTCGATCGAGGACAAGATCCACCGGTTCGCGTCGAAGGAATCGCACCAGATCTTCCTCGAGCCGGAAGGGCTGACGACCAACGAGTTCTATCCGAACGGGATTTCGACGAGCCTGCCGTTCGATGTGCAGCTCGAACTCGTGCACTCGATGCGCGGCCTCGAGAATGCGCACATCCTGCGCCCCGGCTATGCGATCGAATACGACTACTTCGACCCGCGCGCGCTGAAGGCATCGCTCGAGACGAAGGCGATCAACGGGCTGTTCTTTGCGGGCCAGATCAACGGCACGACGGGCTATGAAGAAGCGGCCGCTCAAGGCCTGCTGGCCGGTCTGAACGCAGGCCGTTACGTGCAGGAGAAGGACGCATGGTGCCCGCGTCGCGACCAGGCGTACCTTGGCGTGCTGGTCGACGACCTCGTCACGCGTGGCGTGGCCGAGCCGTACCGGATGTTCACGAGCCGTGCGGAGTATCGTCTGAGCCTGCGTGAAGACAATGCGGACATGCGCCTGACCGAGATCGGCCGCGAGCTGGGGCTGGTCGACGATGTGCGCTGGGATGCATTCAGCCGGAAGCGCGACGCTGTTTCACGTGAAACCGAACGACTGAAGTCGACATGGGTAACGCCGAAGACGCTGCCGCCGGAAGAGGCGACCGCGCTGCTCGGCAAGGCGATCGATCACGAGTACAGCCTCGCGGAGCTGCTGCGTCGCCCGGGTATCAGCTACGACGGCGTGTGCGGCCTGAAGGGCGGCGAATGCGGTCCGGCGGAGCCGTTGGCCGACGATCCGGTGCTGCTCGAGCAGATCAAGGAGCAGGTCGAGATCGGTATCAAATATCAGGGCTATATCGAACGCCAGGCGAGCGAGATCGAGCGCAACGATGCGAACGAGAACACGCGCCTGCCGGACGGTATCGACTATCGCGAGGTGCGCGGCCTGTCGTTCGAAGTGAGCCAGAAGCTCAACGAGTTCCGGCCGGAAACGATCGGCCAGGCATCGCGGATCTCGGGCGTCACGCCGGCTGCGATCTCGCTGCTGATGGTGCACCTGAAGCGCCGTGGCCTCGGCCGTCGTAATGGCACTGCCGCAGAGGCGACCGAGCAGGGGGACGGCACCGTCCCGACGCAACAATGACGGCGCGTCGCGCGCCGGCGGTTAATCGGGACGTACTTGAACAAATGCTCGTCGACGGCACGGCCGCGCTCGACATCGCATTGACGGATACACAACGCAACCAGCTGCTCGATTACGTCGCGCTGCTCGGCAAGTGGAACGCGGTCTACAACCTGACCGCGATCCGCGACCCGAAGCAGATGCTGATCCAGCACATTCTTGATTCACTCTCCATCGTTCCGCATCTGCGCGACCGTGCATCGGCGCGCGTGCTCGACGTGGGTTCGGGCGGCGGGTTGCCCGGTATCGTGCTGGCGATCGTCCGGCCGGACTGGCAAGTGACGCTGAACGATATCGTGCAGAAGAAGTCTGCATTCCAGACTCAGATGCGTGCGGAGCTGAAGCTCGCGAACCTGTCGGTCGTCACCGGGCGGGTCGAATCGCTGCAGCCGGGTGTCGAAGTGCCGGAAAAATTCGACATGATCGTATCCCGCGCCTTCGCGGATCTATCCGACTTCGTTAAACTTGCTCGACATCTCGTCGCGCCCGGCGGATCGATCTGGGCGATGAAGGGTGTCCACCCGGACGACGAAATTGCACGGCTGCCGGAAGGCAGTCGCGTAAAGCAGACGATGCGGCTGGCGGTACCGATGCTCGATGCCGAACGGCATCTGATCGAGGTCACCGTCGACGAGGCGAATTGAAGGCGCGCGGTAGCGCGCTGTTTGTTTGAAGGTAAAGGGAACACACCAACGATGGCAAAGATCTTCTGCGTTGCGAACCAGAAGGGGGGCGTCGGCAAGACGACGACATCGGTCAATCTCGCCGCAAGCCTTGCAGCGCAGGAGCAACGAGTCCTGCTGATCGATCTCGACCCGCAGGGCAACGCGACGATGGGTAGCGGGATCGACAAGGCCGCCTGCGAGTCGACTGTGTACGAAGTGCTGGTTGACGGCGTCTCGGTGACGGACGCACGCGTGCGTCCGGAGGGTGTCACGTACGACGTGCTGCCGGCCAACCGCGAGCTGTCGGGTGCCGAGATCGAACTGATCAGCATCGACAACCGCGAGCGTCGGTTGAAGGCCGCGCTCGAGCATGTGGCCGACGACTACGACTTCGTGCTGATCGATTGCCCGCCGACGCTGTCGCTGCTGACGCTGAACGGGCTGTGCGCGGCGCATGGCGTCGTGATCCCGATGCAGTGCGAGTACTTCGCGCTGGAAGGGTTGTCGGATCTCGTCAACACGATCAAGCAGGTCCACGCGAACATGAACCGCGACCTGAAGATCATCGGCTTGTTGCGCGTGATGTTCGATCCGCGCATCACGCTGCAGCAGCAAGTCTCCGATCAACTGAAAGCGCACTTCGGCGACAAGGTGTTCGACGCGGTGATTCCGCGCAACGTGCGCCTCGCGGAAGCGCCGAGTTACGGGTTGCCGGGCGTCGTGTTCGACCGCAATTCGCGCGGTGCGCAGGCGTATCTCCAGTTCGGTGCCGAGATGATCGATCGCGTGCGCGCGTTCGAGGTGTCGTGATCCGGACATGAGCGAAGCGAGGAAGAAAGACATGAACGCGGTACCAAAGAAGAAGGGCTTGGGACGTGGCCTCGAAGCGCTGCTCGGCGGCAGTGCGGACATCACCGAAGCGGTGAAGATCGAAGGGGCACCGAACACGCTCGCGCTCGGCAAGCTGCAGGCCGGCAAGTACCAGCCGCGGACGCGGATGGACGAAGGCAGCCTGCAGGAGCTGGCGGCCAGCATTCGCGCGCAAGGCGTGATGCAGCCGATCCTGGTACGACCCATTTCATCTGACAAATACGAGATCATCGCAGGCGAGCGGCGTTTCCGCGCGGCACGCCTGGCTGGCCTCGACGAAGTGCCGGTGCTCGTGAAGGACGTGTCCGATCAGGCAGCCGCGGCGATGGCGCTGATCGAGAACATCCAGCGCGAGGACCTGAACCCGCTGGAAGAGGCGCACGGCATCCAGCGTTTGCTCGACGAGTTCGGTTTCACGCACGAACAGGCGGCCGAATCGGTCGGCCGTTCGCGCAGCGCGGTATCGAACCTGCTGCGCCTGCTGAACCTTGCTTCGCCGGTGCAGACGATGCTGCTGGCCGGCGATCTCGACATGGGGCACGCGCGAGCGCTGCTCGCGGTCGACGCCGCGACGCAGATCACGCTCGCGCATCAGGTCGTGAACAAGCGCATGTCGGTGCGCGAGACCGAGAAGCTGGTCGCGCACACGACGAAGGAAGCGCCGGCGGTGAAGGCGCGTGCGAAGGATGACGGCGGCCGCGACACGCGCCGTCTCGAGGAGGAGTTGTCCGACCTGCTCGCGTCGACGGTGAAGATCAAGCTCGGCCGCCGCGGGCGAGGGCAGGTGCTGATCGACTTCGGCAACCTCGACGCGCTCGAGGGCATTCTCGCGCGCCTTCGCGGCAACGCCGCGACGGAAGAGTAACGAGGTGCGATTGACGGAGAACATGGGCGCGGCAGCGCCGCGCCGATGGCTCGGATGGCTGATGCAGGAGCCGGTGCTGGCGGTACTGGCGCTTGCACTGATTATTCTTCAATGGTTGCGTCCGCAACCAATTGCCACATTGGCCGGTCTCGTCGACTGGCAGACCGTCGCGACGCTCGCGGGTCTGCTGATGCTGACCAAGGCGCTCGAGCTGTCCGGGTGCCTGATGTGGCTCGCGCATCGCATCGTGCATCACGTGCATTCCGAGCGCGGGCTGGCGATGCTGCTCGTCGTGTTCGCGGCGGCGCTCGCGATGTGGCTCACCAACGATGTCGCGCTGTTCGTCGTCGTGCCGCTGATGGTGTCGCTGCGCCTGCTGACGCCGCTGCCTTTCCGGCGGCTCGTGATCGTGGTCGCGCTGGCCGTCAATGCGGGGTCCGTCGCGACACCGCTCGGCAATCCCCAGAACCTGTTCCTGTGGCAATTGAGCGGCGTGTCGTTCGGCCGCTTCGTCGTCACGCTCGGGCCGCTCGCGCTGGCGCTGATGGCGCTGCTGCTCGTGCTGACGGCGTGTGCGTTTCGCGCGAAGCCGCTCGATCTGTCGGGAGACGTTCAGGCCGTCCCCGTCCAGCGCCTGCATGCGTTGCTCGCGGCGGTGCTGTTCGGTGCGTTCGTGCTGCTCGCCGACGCGCACCATCCCGTGCCGGGCCTGATCGCCGTCGTGATCGCGCTGCTGGTGGCGAGACGTGATGCAGTCCTGAAGATCGACTGGCTGCTGCTGCTGATTTTCGTGCTGATGTTCGTCGTGCTGCGCAGCGCGGCCGCGCTGCCCGTCGTGCACGACGCGATCGCGCGGACTCACCTCGATTCGCCGCTGCGCGTGTTCGCGGCAGGCGCGGTGCTGTCACAGGGCATCAGCAACGTGCCGGCGGCGATCCTGCTGTCGGAATTCACGCACGACTGGCGGGCGCTCGCGTTCGGCGTATCGGTCGGCGGTTTCGGTTTCGCGATCGGTTCGCTCGCGAACCTGATCGCGGTGCGTCTCGCGAAGGAGCCGCGCATGTGGCTGCCGTTTCACCTCGTGTCGATCCCGTTCGCGCTCGTGAGCGCGGCATTGGGTGCATGGTTGCTCGTGCGCGGTTAAGCGATGCGGCGGCCTGCGGTGCAGGCGCGCTGCAAGCTTGGCGGGGTGGGGCACAGCATTCGCAGTGGGTGAGAAGCCGGGGCTGTTGATAAGTGCGGCGATCCACAGTCGATCGACTGTGGCGGCACAACAACTGATTGCAGGCATCGACGCGCTCGCGTGCGAGCGTATTTCACGCATCGCGCTCGTCGCGGTGGTCACAGTATTTCCTCTCCTTCGCATCGCTGCGCCCGATCATTTTCCGTGATCGCGTCACAGCAGAATTCCTGCTGCAAACGCGTCGCGCCGGTGTCGCCCGCACCAGGCGTCGATGCCACGTCATTGCCTCGTCGCCGGACTTTTTCGGGCAAGAAATACCCGTGCAAAAAAGCGACCTTACAACTGTCATCGTACGTCGTGGATTCGCGCGTTTTTCACATGATGAGGCGTCGTTTTACGCAGGTTTTTGTCGCGTCTAAAGCCTTGAATCACTTGCAACTATCGCTTACAATCGCCCGGATTTGTTAGCTAGGCACCCCTGAAAGCTTTCGGAAAGCAGGGGCCGGGTTCAAGGATTTTGCGGAAGATTGCGATGGCGGGTCAGGCGCCGAACGACGGGCACGATGATCACCGAGCGCAACGCACCGCTTCAGCGGCCGGCGAGCGGCGCGAGTCCGACGACGACTGGGATGCCGAGCAGCAAGATAACAACATCGTTCCGCTCACGCGGACGGAAGCCGAGAGGTTGTTCGGTCCGGACGTGAGCAAGCCGTCGCGCGTGACCCCCTACAAGGTGGTGATCGCGCAGGTGGTCTTGTCCCTGGTTGCAACGCTGGCGTGGTGGCTGTTTTCAAAGTCGCCGGGCGCCGCTGCGCAATCCGCGTTTCTGGGCGGGGCGATCGGCTGGGTGCCAAGCGCGTTGTTCGTGGCACGACTGAAGGCAGGTGGCTCGGCCACCGTGATGAGCTGGGTGATGGGCGAAGCCCTGAAGCTCGGCGTGACGATCGGGATGTTCGCCGCAGTGGCGTACGGCTACGCCGGCGTGCACTGGCCGGCACTCCTCGTCACCTACCTCGTCGTGCTGAAGACGTACTGGATCGCGCTGGCCTGGCGGTAAGCAACAAGCAGCGTGCGGTTTCGACAACGAATCGCACCGGCCCGTTCCCGCAATCGCGGCAATAGCGTATTGCGGAACGGGGCAAAACGATTTTCGACAATTTGGGTGGCATTAACGATATGGCAGCTAGCGAAGGCACGCGCGGTCCGGATCCGTCCGAGTACATTGCGCACCACTTGCAGAATTTCTCCACCTCGCATCAGACGTCGATTTTCGACATCCACGTCTGGAACCTCGACACGCTGTTCTGGTCGATCGTGTGCGGCATCGTGACGATCCTCCTGCTGCGTCTGGCCGCCCGCAAGGCGACGTCGGGCGTGCCGGGCCGTTTCCAGTGCGCGATCGAGATGCTCGTCGAAATGGTCGAGGATCAATCGAAGGCCATCGTCCACGGCAACCGCACCTTCATCGCTCCGCTCGCCCTCACGGTGTTCGTGTGGGTCGCGCTGATGAACTCCCTCGACTTCCTCCCCGTCGACCTGCCGGGCCGCGTGATCGGCCTGCTCGGTCTGTCGGACGTGATTTCCCACCATCGCATCGTCCCGACGGCCGACCTGAACGGCACGCTCGGCATCGCGCTCGGCGTGTTCGTCCTGATGATCTACTACAGCATCAAGATCAAGGGCGCGGGCGGCTTCGTGCATGAGCTGCTGTCGGCCCCGTTCGGTGCCCACCCGCTGCTGTGGATCCCTAACCTCGCGCTCAACATCGTCGAATATCTCGCGAAGACCGTCTCCCTCGGCATGCGGCTGTTCGGCAACATGTACGCGGGTGAGCTGTTGTTCCTGTTGATCGCCCTGCTCGGCAGCATGTGGAGCTTCGGTGGCGACGCAACGTTCCTCGGCTTCGTTGGTCACGTGATCGCGGGTAGCGTCTGGGCAATCTTCCACATCCTGATTGTTCTGTTGCAGGCATTCATCTTCATGATGCTGACGCTGGTGTATCTCGGCCAAGCGCACGACAAGCACTAAGCGCGGCGTGCAAAAAAGAGTTTCCGTTTTAGTTTTTTAAATCTCAGTTCCAAGTCTTTTCACAAAGGAGTGATCATGCAAGCTTACATCGCCAACATCCAGGGTCTGACCGCCATCGGTATCGGCATCATCATCGGCCTGGGTGCAATCGGCGCCTGTATCGGTATCGCGCTGATGGGTGGCAAGTACATCGAAGCCTGCGCACGTCAGCCGGAACTCATCAACCCGCTGCAAACGAAGATGTTCCTGCTGGCCGGCCTGATCGACGCTGCATTCCTGATCGGCGTTGGTGTCGCAATGCTGTTCGCGTTCGCGAACCCGCTCCTGTCGAAGCTCGTCGCAGGCTAAGGTTCCTCGGAAATATGCGACCGGCGTGAGCCGGCGCAGGGCGGAACGGAGACTTGGGGCGCTGATCGAATGCAACTCGATGAGCGCCTTACCGTTTCATTTTTCCGGAATAGCAGATAAGGAAACACCGTGAATCTCAACGCAACTCTGTTTGCGCAAATGGTCGTGTTCCTGGTCCTCGCGTGGTTCACGATGAAGTTCGTGTGGCCGCCGTTGATCAACGCCCTCGACGAACGTTCGAAGAAGATCGCCGACGGCCTCGCAGCCGCGGAGAAGGGCAAGGCGGAACTCGACGCAGCGCACAAGCGCGTGGACCAGGAACTCGCGCAGGCCCGCAACGACGGCCAGCAGCGCATCGCCGACGCTGAAAAGCGTGCCCAGGCGGTCGCCGAGGAAATCAAGGCCAACGCCCAGGCTGAAGCCGCCCGCATCGTCGCCCAGGCGAAAGCGGAAGCAGAACAGCAAATCGTGAAGGCGCGCGAAGCGCTGCGTGGCGAAGTCGCCGCGCTGGCCGTGAAGGGCGCCGAGCAGATCCTGAAGCGCGAAGTCGATCAAACGGCCCACGCCCAACTGCTGAATCAACTGAAAGCCGAGCTCTGATCATGGCCGAACTTGCAACCATCGCCCGCCCTTACGCAGAAGCGCTGTTCCGCGTGGCCGAGGGAGGTGACATCGCCGCCTGGTCCACGCTCGTGCAAGAGCTGGCCCAGGTTGCGCGTCTGCCGGAAGTGCTGTCGGTCGCGTCGAGCCCGAAGGTGACGCGCACGCAAGTAGCCGAGTTGCTGCTTGCTGCGGTGAAGTCGCCGGTCGCGGCCGGCGCCGAAGCGAAGAACTTCGTGCAGATGCTGGTCGACAATCATCGCATCGCGCTGCTGCCGGAAATCGCCGAGCAGTTCGAGGCGCTCAAGAACGAACGTGAAGGTGCAGCCGACGCCGAGATCGTGAGCGCGTTCCCGCTGAACGGCGCGGATCTCGAAAGCCTCGTCTCTGGCCTCGAACGCAAGTTCAAGCGCAAGCTGAAGCCGACGGTCGAAGTCGATTCGTCGCTGATCGGCGGCGTGCGCGTGACGGTCGGCGACGAAGTGCTCGACACCTCGGTTCGCGCGCGCCTCGCATCGATGCAGGCTGCCTTGACCGCCTGAGCGCCACGCCGGCACGCAACAGAATTGACTATCAGGAGCGAATAATGCAACTCAATCCCTCTGAGATCAGCGAGCTGATCAAGAGCCGGATCCAGGGCCTTGAAGCGAGCGCAGACGTTCGCAACCAGGGCACCGTGATCTCCGTGACCGACGGTATCGTGCGTATCCACGGCCTGTCGGACGTGATGCAGGGCGAAATGCTCGAGTTTCCGGGCAACACGTTCGGCCTCGCGCTGAACCTCGAGCGCGACTCGGTCGGCGCGGTGATTCTCGGCGAATACGAACACATCTCGGAAGGCGACATCGTCAAGACGACGGGCCGCATTCTCGAAGTCCCGGTTGGTCCGGAACTCGTCGGCCGCGTGGTCGATGCGCTCGGCAACCCGATCGACGGCAAGGGCCCGGTCAACGCGAAGCTGACCGACGCGATCGAAAAGATCGCCCCGGGCGTGATCTGGCGTAAGTCGGTGTCGCAGCCGGTGCAGACGGGCATCAAGTCGATCGACGCGATGGTGCCGATCGGCCGTGGCCAGCGTGAGCTGATCATCGGCGACCGTCAGTGCGGCAAGACCGCCGTGGCGCTCGACGCGATCATCAACCAGAAGGGCAAGGACCTGATCTGTATCTACGTCGCGATCGGCCAGAAGGCTTCGTCGATCATGAACGTGGTTCGCAAGCTCGAAGAAACGGGCGCGATGGAATACACGATCGTCGTCGCCGCTTCGGCTTCGGATTCGGCAGCGATGCAGTACCTCGCGCCGTACGCCGGCTGCACGATGGGCGAATACTTCCGCGACCGCGGCCAAGACGCGCTGATCATCTATGACGACTTGACCAAGCAGGCTTGGGCATACCGTCAGATCTCGCTGCTGCTGCGCCGCCCGCCGGGCCGTGAAGCATACCCGGGCGACGTGTTCTATCTGCACTCGCGTCTGCTCGAGCGTGCTGCTCGCGTGTCGGAAGAGTACGTCGAGAAGTTCACGAACGGCGAAGTGAAGGGCAAGAGCGGCTCGCTGACGGCACTGCCGGTCATCGAAACGCAGGCTGGCGACGTGACCGCGTTCGTTCCGACGAACGTGATCTCGATTACCGACGGCCAGATCTTCCTGGAAACCGACCTGTTCAACGCAGGCATCCGCCCGGCAATCAACGCCGGCGTGTCGGTGTCGCGAGTCGGCGGCGCCGCTCAGACGAAGGTCGTGAAGAAGCTGTCGGGCGGTATCCGTACCGACCTCGCGCAGTACCGTGAACTGGCCGCATTCGCGCAGTTCGCATCGGACCTCGACGAAGCGACCCGCAAGCAGCTCGAGCGCGGCCGCCGCGTGACGGAACTGCTGAAGCAGCCGCAGTACCAGCCGCTGCAGGTCTGGGAACTGGCCGTGTCGCTGTACGCCGCGAACAACGGCTACCTCGACGATCTCGACGTCAAGCAAGTGCTGTCGTTCGAGAAGGGCCTGCGCGACAACCTGAAGACCAGCCACGCTGACCTCATCAAGCGCATCGAAGACACCAAGGATCTCTCGAAGGACGACGAAGGCGCACTGCGCTCGGCGATCGAATCCTTCAAGAAGTCCGGTGCCTATTGATCCGCGAGTGACACACTGAGGCCGCGCGGGTGCTGATGCGCCCGCGCCGCTTCGGTCAAGGAGCAAGCTATGGCTGGAATGAAGGAAATTCGCGGCAAGATCAAGAGCGTGCAGAACACGCGCAAGATCACGAAGGCGATGGAGATGGTGGCTGCATCGAAGATGCGTCGCGCGCAGGAACGCATGCGCGCCGCTCGTCCGTATGCAGACAAGGTCCGTGCCATCGCCGCGCACATGAGCCGTGCGAACCCGGAGTACCGCCACCCGTTCATGGTGGCAAACGACGGCGCGCAGACGGCCGGCATCATCCTCGTCACGACGGACAAGGGTCTTTGCGGCGGTCTGAACACCAACGTGCTGCGTGCGACGGTGCAGAAGTTCAAGGAGCTGGAAGAGAAGGGCCAGAAGGTCGAAGCCACCGCGATCGGCGGCAAGGGCCTCGGGTTCCTGAACCGCTTCGGCGCGAAGGTGATGTCGCAGGTCGTGCACCTCGGCGACACCCCGCATCTGGACAAGCTGATCGGCGCCGTGAAGACGCAGCTCGATCTGTACTCGGAAGGCAAGCTGTCGGCGGTCTATATCGCTTACACGCGCTTCGTCAACACGATGAAGCAGGAAGCCGTGATCGAGCAGCTGCTGCCGCTGTCGTCGGAACACTTCGAAGCCGATGACGGTACGCCGGCCACGTCGTGGGACTACATCTACGAGCCGGACGCGCAGGCAGTCGTCGACGAACTGCTCGTGCGTTACGTCGAGGCGCTGGTGTACCAGGCCGTCGCGGAGAACATGGCGTCCGAGCAATCGGCGCGGATGGTCGCGATGAAGGCCGCGTCCGACAACGCGAAGACGGTGATCAGCGAACTGCAGCTCGTGTACAACAAGAGCCGCCAGGCCGCGATTACGAAAGAACTGTCGGAGATCGTCGGCGGCGCAGCCGCTGTTTAAGCGCGCGCCACGGACGACAACTGCGCCCTTGCGCGAGTAAAGAATCAGGTATTTAAAGGAAAAGCGATGAGTACTGCTGCTTTGGTAGAAGGCAAGATCGTACAGTGCATCGGCGCCGTTATCGACGTGGAATTCCCGCGCGACAGCATGCCGAAGATCTACGACGCGCTCATTCTCGATGGCTCGGAACTGACGCTCGAAGTCCAGCAGCAGCTGGGCGACGGCGTGGTCCGTACCATCTGTCTGGGTGCATCCGACGGCCTGCGCCGCGGCCTGACCGTGAAGAACACGAGCAAGCCGATTTCGGTTCCGGTCGGCAAGCCGACCCTCGGTCGTATCATGGACGTGCTCGGCCGTCCGATCGACGAAGCCGGCCCGATCGAAAGCGAAACGACGCGTTCGATCCACCAGAAGGCTCCGGCGTTCGACGAACTGTCGCCGTCGACCGAACTGCTCGAAACGGGTATCAAGGTCATCGACCTGATCTGCCCGTTCGCGAAGGGCGGCAAGGTTGGCCTGTTCGGCGGTGCTGGCGTGGGCAAGACCGTCAACATGATGGAGCTCATCAACAACATCGCGAAGGAACACGGCGGTTACTCCGTGTTCGCGGGCGTGGGCGAGCGTACCCGTGAAGGGAACGACTTCTACCACGAAATGAAGGACTCGAACGTTCTCGACAAGGTCGCGCTGGTGTACGGCCAGATGAACGAGCCGCCGGGCAACCGTCTGCGCGTCGCGCTGACCGGCCTGACGATGGCCGAGCACTTCCGTGACGAAGGCCTCGACGTGCTGTTCTTCGTCGACAACATCTACCGTTTCACGCTGGCCGGTACCGAAGTGTCGGCACTGCTCGGCCGTATGCCGTCGGCAGTGGGCTATCAGCCGACGCTGGCTGAAGAAATGGGCAAGCTGCAAGAGCGCATCACGTCGACCAAGAAGGGCTCGATTACGTCGGTCCAGGCCGTGTACGTCCCTGCGGACGACTTGACCGACCCGTCGCCGGCAACCACCTTCGGCCACCTGGACGCAACCGTCGTTCTGTCGCGTGACATCGCTTCGCTGGGTATCTACCCGGCGGTCGACCCGCTGGACTCGACGTCGCGCCAGATCGACCCGAACGTGATCGGTGAAGAGCACTACTCGATCACCCGTCGCGTTCAGCAGACGCTGCAGCGCTACAAGGAACTGCGCGACATCATCGCGATTCTGGGCATGGACGAACTGTCGCCGGAAGACAAGCTGTCGGTCGCACGTGCGCGTAAGATCCAGCGTTTCCTGTCGCAGCCGTTCCACGTCGCTGAAGTGTTCACGGGCTCGCCGGGCAAGTACGTGCCGCTGAAGGAAACGATCCGTGGCTTCAAGATGATCGTCGACGGCGAGTGCGACCACCTGCCGGAACAGGCGTTCTACATGGTCGGCACGATCGACGAAGCCTTCGAAAAGGCCAAGAAGATCCAGTAACGGCTTGAGTGAGTCGCAAGCCGGCGTGTGCCGGCCGGAGCAATCAGTCAGCGATGACTTTGTTCCGGCTGCTCGCGCCGGCCGCAATACGCTCAACCCGTGGATGAGATTGGAGTCGATATGGCAACCATCAAAGTAGACGTCGTCAGCGCGGAAGAGCAGATCTTCTCGGGCGAGGCGAAATTCGTCGCGCTGCCGGGCGAAACGGGTGAGCTGGGCATTCTGCCGGGCCACACGCCGCTCATCACCCGGATTCGTCCGGGTGCGGTGCGCATCGAAGTCGAGGGCGGCAACGACGAATTCGTGTTCGTCGCAGGCGGCATTCTCGAAGTGCAGCCGGGCGCCGTGACGGTGCTCGCCGATACCGCGATCCGCGGCAAGGACCTCGACGCGGCGAAAGCCGAGGAAGCGCGCAAGCGTGCCGAGGAAACGCTGCAGAACGCGAAGTCGGACCTCGACCTCGCAAAGGCGCAATCCGAGCTCGCGACCGCGATGGCGCAGCTCGAAGCGATCCAGCGTCTGGCGAAGATCCGCAGCCGGCACTGAGCCGCGCGCGCGTATCCCGCGAAAGAAAGCAGCCTTCGGGCTGCTTTTTTTTCGCCCGTCGTTTTCGTCTGTTTTTTGCGGGCCGGATCGTATCGTCCGGTCGTGCTATTTCATCCGTCCGCCGCGATTTGATGTCAGAGTGTCGTCAGCAGAGCGCGGCATCATCCGGCAGAGGCAGTCCGCCGCGATCGTGGCGGAGCAGGCAGGCGCGCGAGCCGCGCGCCGGGCCGATCAGACAAAAACGGACGGAGACATCGATGGCAGCAGACCTTGGCAAGGGGGCGCTGATCGCGCCCGAAAACGGACTGTCGTACGTGCGCGGCGCGACCGACGTGCCGCTATCCGAAGCGACGATCAGCCGGTTCCTGCTCGACACGGCCGGCCGCTTTCCCGATCGTCCGGCCGTCGTATTTCGCGAACAGCAGGTGCGCTGGACCTGGCGCGAATTCGCACACGAGGTCGACGTGCTCGCGGCGGGCCTCGCCGCGCTCGGGATCGTGAAGGGCGACTGCGTCGGCATCTGGTCGCCGAACCGCAGCGAATGGCTGCTCACGCAGTTCGCGACCGCGCGCATCGGCGCGGTGCTCGTCAACATCAACCCGGCCTACCGGCTCGCGGAACTCGAATACGCGCTGAACAAGGTCGGCTGCAAGGCCGTGATCGCGGCCGAGCGCTTCAAGACGTCCGCGTACGTCGAGATGCTGCAGACCATCGCGCCTGAGCTCGCGAGCGCGACGCCGGGCGACCTGCATGCGGCGCGCGTACCGAGCCTGCGAACGATCGTTTCGATGGGCGAGGCGGCGCCGGCCGGCATGTTCCGCTTCGCGGACGTGATGGCGCGCGGCCGCGACACGCTCGATGTCGCTCGGCTCGACGCGATCGGCGCGACGCTCGTGGCCACCGAGCCGATCAACATCCAGTTCACGAGCGGCACGACCGGCAGCCCGAAGGGCGCGACGCTCACGCACCGCAACGTCGTCAACAACGCACGCTCGATCGCGGCGGCGATGCGCTTCACCGAACAGGATTCGCTCTGCATCCCGGTGCCGTTGTATCACTGCTTCGGGATGGTGCTGGCCGTGCTCGCGTGCGTGTCGAAGGGCGCGGCGATGGTGTTCCCCGGCGAGGCATTCGATCCGGTCGCGACGCTCGCGGCCGTGGCCGACGAACGCTGTACCGCGCTGCACGGCGTGCCGACGATGTTCATCGCGGAACTCGATCATCCGGACTTCGCGAAGTTCGACCTGTCGACGCTGCGCACCGGCATCATGGCCGGCTCGCCGTGCCCGATCGAGACGATGAAGCGCGTCGTGTCGCAGATGCATTTGCGCGAGATCACGATCGCGTACGGGATGACGGAGACGAGCCCCGTGTCGTTCCAGAGTTCGACCGACGATCCGCTCGAGAAGCGCACGACGACGGTCGGGCGCATCCAGCCGCACCTGGAGGTGAAGATCGTCGATCCGAACGGCGAGATCGTGCCGGTCGGCGCGACGGGCGAGCTGTGCACGAAGGGCTATTCGGTGATGCTCGGCTATTGGGACGACGACGCGAAGACGCGCGAGGTGCTGGTCGACGGCTGGATGCATACGGGCGACCTCGCGACGCTCGACGCGGACGGCTACTGCAATATCGTCGGTCGGCTGAAGGACATGGTGATCCGCGGTGGCGAGAACGTGTATCCGCGCGAGATCGAGGAATTCCTGTTCAGGCATCCGAAGATTCAGAGCGCGCAGGTGTTCGGCGTGCCCGATCCGAAATACGGCGAGGAGCTGTGCGCGTGGATCGTGCTGCGCGCGGACGAGCAGATGACCGAGGACGACGTGCGCGCGTTCTGCAGCGGCCAGATCGCGCACTACAAGATTCCGCGCTACATCCGCTTCGTCGACGAGCTGCCTATGACGGTGACGGGCAAGGTGCAGAAGTTCGTGATGCGCGACCGGATGATCGAGGAACTGAAGCTGAACGTGCAGAAGACCGCGTGAGAGGCCGGTTGGCCGGCGGCAGGAAAAACGCGGCGGCCTGCGGGCCGTTGCGTTTTCGATGGACGAAAAAAAGCGGGCTTATTAGCCCGCTAAAAACCACACGCTACGGGGTTAGCGCGAGGAGACCAAAGATGAAACCGGATCCGGCGGGGGGCCGGAAACGACTCCAACAGGGATGCCCCTCGGAAGGGCTTCGGTACGTGACCGACTGGCTCGCAGCGCTTCGCGTCCGCTCACACTTGGCACACGAGACCGCATCCGTGTTGAAACCGTTGAGGCCATTGTGGGCGAATTGCTCACCCCTCGCGGTAACAAAGTGTTTCAGGTTGTAACGCCCGCCAGATAAGGCTTTCCGGGATTTTTTGCTGTTTTCGGGGTCCTGAAAAAGGTCATATTTACCCATCTTTTCCGCAGAGTTTTCAGCGGTTGCACATAATGCGTTTTTCATGCGTATCAGCATCGGTGAATGGCCGATTTACACGCCCGAATGTGCATCGCGCGGCACATATCGCATATGACGATTCATTCGTCAGAAAGATTTTGAAACGTGATCGGCGCGCGCGGTAGTCGGCTATTCGGCCAATTTTCGCGATTTTACGTCTTCAGCCCCCTGCGCCGTGTGTAACGGGGGGCGGCGGACGGCCATACTACCGCCCGCGCCCCGTTCGCCTGCTGCGATAGCGGGGGCGTGTCTGCTATCGGCCGCCGTTGCCGCCCGCGATCGTGCTTACTTCAGCCACTTGTCGGCGATCGCCTGGTATTCGCCGGTCGACAGCGCGAGGTGCAGCCACTGGTCGACATACTGCTGGAACACGACGTCGCCGCGCGGCACCATGTACGCCTTTTCGCCGAACTGGAACGGCTTGTCCGGATGCACCGAGCACAGGCCCGGATTCAGCTTTTGCTGCAGCAGCGTCTCGGATGCGTCCGTCACCATGACGTCCGCCTTGCCCGCGATGATCTGCTTGAAGATCGTCACGTTGTCAGGGTAGACGGTCAGGTTCGCGTGCGTGAAGAACTGCTTCGCGAAGCGCTCGTTGGTGCCGCCCGGGTTCACGATCACGCGTGTCTCGGGTCGGTCGATCTGTGCGACGGTCTGGTACTTGTCGGCGTCCGCGCAGCGCACGATCGGCGTCTTGCCGTCGACCACGTACGGCTGCGTGAAGAACACGCGCTTCTGGCGCTCGAGCGTCGTCGATACGCCGCCCACCGCGATATCGCACTTCGCGACGAAGTCGCTGGTGAGGTTCGACCAGCTCGTCTTCACGAAGTCGGCCTTCACGCCGAGCGATTTCGCGAGCGACTCGGCCATGTCGATGTCGATGCCTTCGAAGCGGCTGTCGCTCCGGTAGTACGAATACGGCTTGTAGTCGCCCGTCGTGCACACGCGCAGCGTGCCGCGTGCGAGCACGTCGTCGAGCCGCGAGCCGGCCGCGGCCGCGGACGACGGTGCGGTCGTACCCTGCGCGTGCGTGGCGGCGCAGCAAAGCAGGGTGGCGGCGGCGAGTGCGGCGCGCGTGGCAAATGTCTTCATCGGTCTCCTCCGTGGATCGGTTCGATATCAGCGTCCGATCATAACGGAGCCATCGCGCGCGTCATATGGCCGCCATCGCATCGACATACGCAGCCGTGCGGCCCCGCTCCGGTAAAATGCCGCTTTGCCTTCGCATCGTCGCTCCTACCGTGGCCCATACCCTGCTCAACGACACCTTCCTGCGTGCGCTTCTGCGCGAGCCGACCGACTACACGCCGATCTGGCTGATGCGCCAGGCTGGCCGCTACCTGCCCGAGTACAACGCGACGCGCGCGCGCGCCGGCAGCTTCCTCGGCCTTGCGAAGAATCCCGATTACGCGACCGAAGTGACGCTGCAGCCGCTCGAGCGCTTCCCGCTCGACGCCGCGATCCTGTTCTCGGACATCCTGACGATTCCCGACGCGATGGGCCTCGGCCTCGACTTCCAGGTCGGCGAAGGGCCGAAGTTCGCGCATCCGGTGCGCACCGAGGCCGATGTCGCGAAGCTCGCGGTGCCCGACATCGAGGAAACGCTCGGCTACGTGACGGGCGCCGTGCGCGAGATTCGCCGCGCGCTGACCGACGGCCAGGGCCGCCAGCGCGTGCCGCTGATCGGCTTCTCGGGCAGCCCGTGGACGCTCGCGTGCTACATGGTCGAAGGCGGTGGGTCGGACGACTTCCGCACGGTGAAGTCGATGGCGTATTCGCGCCCCGACCTGATGCACCGCATCCTCGACGTGAACGCGCAGGCCGTGGCCGCGTACCTGAACGCGCAGATCGAAGCCGGCGCGCAGGCCGTGATGATCTTCGATACGTGGGGCGGCGCGCTGGCGGACGGCGCATACCAGCGCTTCTCGCTCGACTACATCCGCCGGGTGGTCGCGCAACTGAAGCGCGAGCACGACGGCGAGCGCGTGCCGGTGATCACGTTCACGAAGGGCGGCGGGCTGTGGCTCGAGGAAATCGCGGCGACCGGCGTCGACGCGGTCGGGCTCGACTGGACGGTCAACCTCGGCGCCGCACGCGAGCGTGTCGCGGGGCGCGTTGCGCTGCAGGGCAACCTCGACCCGACGATCCTGTTTGCGCCGCCGGCCGCGGTGCGCGAGCAGGCCCGCGCGGTACTCGACAGCTACGGCAATCATCCCGGCCACGTATTCAACCTCGGCCACGGCATCTCGCAGTTCACGTCGCCCGACCACGTCGCCGAACTCGTCGACGAAGTGCACACGCACAGCCGCAAGATTCGTAGCGGAGCGGCGGGCTGAGCGCAAGCGCTGTCATGCTGCGCTGCGGGATGACGGCGTTTCGCTGTCGGCGCTAAACAGGGCGCAACCCCGCCCCGGTTGCCGATCCATCGCTTGTCAAGACTTGACTTATGCACATTTTCCACGTTGCAGCGCGGTAGAGCCCTGCATCGGTCGAATTGTCTCGCTATGGTTGGGTAATTTGAATAGCAGCCTTATGGAATAAGGCTCCGCGGGGCGCGGCACACGGCGGCCGGAAACAGCGGAAAGCACGGCCCCGCGCGCTTTGCGGCGATTGGACGGGGAGTTCTCAACAAAGTTATCCACAGGCTGGTCAGGGTATACGGCGATTCCTAATGCGAATCCAAAACTTAGCGCCGAATCTGAAGTTTTACTTTAAGTCCGTCACCGTGATGCGGACTCGGATGCAAGTCGTCCGTGCGCTGTGCGCTGCCGCCGGAGCGCGGTGATGGACGGCACCTACCTGCGGGTCGCCCTCGACCATCCGCTCGCCACCCTGTTCGACTACCGCTGCGACGTCCAGCCGGCGCCCGAGCCAGGCACCCTGGTGCAGGTGCCGTTCGGCAAGCGGCAGGTCGTCGGCCTCGTCTGCGAAGTGACGACTCACACCGACGTGCCGCCGTCCCGCTTGCGGGCAATCGACGCGATCTGTACCGAGCTGCCGCCGCTGGCGCCGGACTGGCTTGCGCTCGTCTCCTTCGCGGCCGACTACTACCAGCGCGGTCGCGGTGAAGTCGCGCTGCCGGCGTTGCCGCAGGCGCTGCGCGACGCGGAGCGCTGGGGGCGGCTGCTGGCGCCCGAAGTGCGTCACCGGCTGACCGAAGCCGGCCGCGCGGCGCTCCCCGACGCACTGCCCGCGCGCGGGGCCGCGCTGCGGCGGCTCGCGCAGGCACTCGCCGACACCGATTCGCTGACGCTGCCCGATGCGCGCGCATTGCACCCGAAGGCGGCGGCCACGCTCGACGACTGGGCGGCGCGCGGCTGGGTCGCGATCGAGGAAATCGGCTGGGCCGACGCGCCTGTGCCCAAAGCTGTGGATAACCTGTCGACAACCGGTGGACGAACTGTGCCGCCGGCGCTCACCGACCAGCAGGTCGAGGCGCTCGACGCGATCCGCGCCGCGCAGGGCTTCGCGCCGTTCCTGCTGCATGGCGTGACCGGCAGCGGCAAGACCGAGGTGTATCTGCATGCGCTCGCCGCGCTGCTCGATGCGCGGCCCGACGCGCAGGCGCTCGTGCTCGTGCCCGAAATCAACCTGACGCCGCAGTTCGAGGCCGCGTTTCGCGCGCGCTTCGCAGGCACGCTCGCCGACGACGCGATCGTCACGCTGCACAGCGGGCTCGCCGAAGGCGAACGCGCGCGCAACTGGCTCGCCGCGCACACGGGCCGCGCGCGGATCGTGCTCGGCACGCGGCTCGCGGTGCTCGCGTCGCTGCCGACGCTCGCGCTGATCGTCGTCGACGAGGAGCACGAGCCCGCGTACAAGCAGCAGGAAGGGCTGCGCTATTCGGCGCGCGATCTCGCGGTGTGGCGCGCGAAGCATCTCGGCATTCCGGTCGTGCTCGGTTCGGCGACGCCGTCGCTCGAGACCTGGTGGCAGGCCGAGCAGGGGCGCTACACGCGGCTCACGCTGTCGCGCCGCGCGGTGGCCGACGCGACGCTGCCGACCGTGCGGCTGATCGATCTCGAAGAGGAGCGGCGGCGCGGGCGCGCGTCGATGGGCGGGCTGTCGGGGCCGCTCGTCGCGGCGCTGAAGGCGCGGCTCGAGCGCGGCGAGCAGAGCCTCGTGTTCCTGAACCGGCGCGGCTACGCACCGCAGCTTGCGTGCGACGCGTGTGGCTGGGTCGCCGGTTGCCCGCGCTGCAGCGCCTATGTCGTGCTGCACAAACCCGAGCACGCGTTGCGCTGCCATCACTGCGGCTGGGAAGCGCGCATTCCGCGTTCGTGCCCGGAATGCGGGAACGTCGACATCGCGCCGCTCGGGCGCGGCACGCAGCGCATCGAGGAGGCGCTCGCCGAGGCCGTGCCGGGCGCACGGATCCTGCGGATCGACGCGGACAGCACGCGGCGCAAGGGCAGTGCGCAGGCGCTGTTCTCGGATGTCCACGCCGGTGAAGTCGACATCCTGGTCGGCACGCAGATGATCGCGAAGGGGCACGACTTCCAGCGCGTGTCGCTCGTCGGCGTGCTCAATGCCGACACCGCGCTGTTCTCGCACGACTTCCGCGCGAGCGAGCGGCTGTTCGCGCAGCTCATGCAGGTGAGCGGCCGCGCGGGGCGCGCGGGGCTGCCGGGCGAGGTGCTGGTGCAGACGCGTTATCCGCGTCACGCGCTGTATCACGCGCTCGGCCGGCAGGATTACGTCGGCTTCGCGAATTCGACGCTCGGCGAGCGCCGCGACGCGCACCTGCCGCCGTTCGTCTACCAGGCGCTGCTGCGCGCCGAAGGGCGCACGCTCGACGCGGCGCTCGCGTTCCTGCTGCAGGCCGCGGCCGCGTTGCCGGGGCTGCCGGGTGCCGATCGCGTGACCGTGTACGACGCGGTGCCGATGACGATCGTGAAGGTCGCGAACGTCCACCGCGCGCAGCTGCTGCTCGAAAGCGCGTCGCGGGCCGCGCTGCAGCACGCGCTGCGCGCATGGCAGCCGGAACTGCGCGCGCTGAAGGGCGTGCTGCGGTGGAGCGTCGAGGTCGATCCGCTCGATATATGAGCGGCGCGGCGGCGGTCGTCGTGCCGCGCGCCGCTTCCTCGGTACCGAGCTGCCGAGCTGCCGAGCCGCCGAGCCGCCGAGCCGCCGAGCCGCCGAGCCGCCGAGCCGCCGAGCCGCCGAGCCGCCGAGCCACCGAGCCACCGACCCGCCGACCCGCCGACCCGCCGACCCGCCGACCCGCCGACCCGCCAACCCGCCAACCCGCCAACCCACCAACCCCGCCGCCCGCACCGAGCGGCATGCGATCCCCGCCGGGCGCGTTCCATACCTACCTGCGGTACCTGCCGACCCGGCCAGTGCAACCCGTCTTTCCCCTCCGCCGCGCACACCGAAGGTTGCCCACGCGCACCAACTCGCCCTCGATCAGGGAAAACACCGATCCGCCCACCACGGGCAACCCCTAGGTTGCGACCTTATAAGTGGCTGATTATATTGAGTAACTTCGAGGTGCAACCAATCTCTTAATTCGGTTGCACCTTTTTATTGCGTGCCGTAGGATTTCGCGCATCCTCTCACACCACATTGCCGGGCTCGCACCGGCGCACGAACCCACCATGGCAAGCACGACTCTTGGCGTCAAAGTCGACGACCTTCTCCGCTCGCGCCTGAAAGACGCGGCAGCGCGTCTCGAGCGCACTCCCCACTGGCTGATCAAGCAGGCGATCTTCGCGTACCTCGAGCGGATCGAGCACGGCCAGCTGCCGCCCGAACTGTCGGGCAGCAGCGGCGTGACGGAGCTCGCCGACGGCCAGACGCCGGACGGTGACGACGACAACTCGCCGCATCCGTTCCTCGAGTTCGCCCAGAACGTGCAGCCGCAATCGGTGCTGCGCGCGGCGATCACGGCCGCGTATCGCCGCCCCGAACCGGAATGCGTGCCGTTCCTGCTCGGCCAGGCGCGCCTGCCGGCGAACCTGCAGGCCGACGTGCAGACGCTCGCGACGCAGCTCGTCGAGGCGCTGCGCGAGAAGAGCTCGGGCGGCGGCGTCGAAGGGCTGATCCACGAGTTTTCGCTGTCGAGCCAGGAAGGCGTCGCGCTGATGTGTCTGGCCGAAGCGCTGTTGCGGATCCCCGATCGCGCGACCCGCGATGCGCTGATTCGCGACAAGATCAGCAAGGGCGACTGGCGTTCGCACGTCGGCCACGCGCCGTCGCTGTTCGTGAACGCGGCGACCTGGGGGCTGATGATCACCGGCAAGCTCGTGACGACCAACAGCGAAGCGGGCCTCTCGTCGGCGCTCACGCGCCTGATCGGCCGTGGCGGCGAGCCGCTGATCCGCAAGGGCGTCGACATGGCGATGCGCCTGATGGGCGAGCAGTTCGTCACCGGCGAGACGATTTCCGAGGCGCTGGCCAACAGCCGCAAGTACGAAGCGCGCGGCTTCCGCTACTCGTACGACATGCTCGGCGAAGCGGCGACGACGGAAGAGGACGCGCAGCGCTACTACGCGTCGTACGAACAGGCGATCCACGCGATCGGCAAGGCGGCCGGCGGCCGCGGCATCTACGAAGGCCCGGGCATCTCGATCAAGCTGTCGGCGCTGCACGCGCGCTACTCGCGCTCGCAGCAGGACCGCACGATGAGCGAGCTGCTGCCGCGCGTGCGTGCGCTCGCGCTGCTCGCGCGCCGCTACGACATCGGCCTGAACATCGACGCGGAAGAAGCCGACCGTCTCGAGCTGTCGCTCGACCTGCTGGAAGCGCTGTGCTTCGATCCGGAACTCGCGGGCTGGAACGGCATCGGCTTCGTCGTGCAGGGTTACCAGAAGCGTTGCCCGTTCGTGATCGACTACCTGATCGACCTCGCGCGCCGCAGCCGTCACCGCCTGATGATCCGCCTCGTCAAGGGCGCGTACTGGGACACCGAAATCAAGCGCGCGCAGGTCGACGGCCTCGAAGGCTATCCGGTCTACACGCGCAAGATCTACACGGACGTGTCGTATCTCGCGTGCGCGAAGAAACTGCTCGCGGCACCCGACGCCGTCTACCCGCAGTTCGCGACGCACAACGCATACACGCTGGCCGCGATCTATCACCTGGCGGGCCAGAACTACTACCCGGGCCAGTACGAATTCCAGTGCCTGCACGGGATGGGCGAACCGCTGTACGAGGAAGTCACGGGCCGCGACAAGCTGAACCGTCCGTGCCGCGTGTATGCGCCGGTCGGCACGCACGAAACGCTGCTCGCGTACCTGGTGCGCCGCCTGCTGGAAAACGGCGCGAACACGTCGTTCGTGAACCGCATCGCGGATAAAACCGTGTCGGTGAAGGAACTGGTCGCCGATCCGGTCGACGAGGCGTCGAAGGTCGTGCCGCTCGGCGCGCCGCACGCGAAGATTCCGCTGCCGCGCCACCTGTACGGCGACGAGCGTCCCAACTCGATGGGCCTCGACCTGTCGAACGAACACCGTCTCGCGTCGCTGTCGTCCGCGTTGCTGGCGAGCGCGCACCATCCGTGGCGCGCGGCGCCGATGCTCGCCGACGACGCGCTCGCCGACGCCCCGGCGCGCGACGTGCGCAACCCGGCCGACCAGCGCGACATCGTCGGCACGGTCAGCGAGGCGACGGCCGAACACGTGAGCGCGGCGCTCGCGCACGCAGTCGCCGCCGCACCGATCTGGCAGGCGACGCCGGTCGATGCGCGTGCCGACTGCCTGGTGCGCGCGGCCGACCTGCTCGAAGCGCAGATGCACACGCTGATGGGCCTGATCGTGCGCGAAGCCGGCAAGTCGCTGCCGAACGCGATCGCCGAAATCCGCGAAGCGGTCGACTTCCTGCGCTACTACGCGGCGCAGATCCGCGACGAATTCTCGAACGACACGCACCGTCCGCTCGGCCCCGTGGTCTGCATCAGCCCGTGGAACTTCCCGCTCGCGATCTTCATGGGGCAGGTCGCCGCCGCGCTCGCGGCCGGCAACACGGTGCTCGCGAAGCCGGCCGAGCAGACGCCGCTGATCGCGGCCCAGGCCGTGCGCCTGCTGCGCGAGGCCGGCGTGCCGGCCGGCGCGGTGCAGCTGCTGCCGGGCACCGGCGAGACCGTCGGTGCGGCGCTGGTCGCCGATCCGCGCACGCGCGCGGTGATGTTCACCGGCTCGACCGAAGTCGCGCGCCTGATCAACAAGACGCTGTCCGCGCGCCTCGACCCGGACGGCAAGCCGATTCCGCTGATCGCGGAAACGGGCGGCCAGAACGCGATGATCGTCGATTCGTCGGCGCTCGCGGAGCAGGTCGTCGCGGACGTGATGCAGTCGTCGTTCGACTCGGCCGGTCAACGGTGTTCGGCGCTGCGCGTTCTGTGTCTGCAGGACGATGTCGCGGATCGCACGCTGACGATGCTCAAGGGCGCGATGCACGAGCTGGCGCTCGGCAACCCGGACCGCTTGTCGACCGACGTCGGCCCGGTGATCGACGCCGAAGCGAAGCAGACGATCGACACGCACGTCGCGACGATGAAGGACAAGGGCCACACCGTCACGCAGCTGCCGTCGCCGGAAGCCTGCGCGCACGGCACGTTCGTGCCGCCGACGCTGATCGAGATCGGCAGCATCGACGAGCTGAAGCGCGAAGTGTTCGGCCCCGTGTTGCACGTCGTGCGCTATCGCCGCAGCCAGCTCGACAAGCTGCTCGAGCAGATCCGCGCGACGGGTTACGGCCTGACGCTCGGCATCCACACGCGGATCGACGAGACGATCGCGCACGTGATCTCGAACGCGCACGTCGGCAACATCTACGTGAACCGCAACGTGATCGGCGCGGTGGTCGGCGTGCAGCCGTTCGGCGGCGAAGGGCTGTCGGGCACGGGTCCGAAGGCCGGCGGCGCGCTGTACCTGCAGCGCCTGCTCGCGACGCGTCCGTCGGGCCTGCCGCGTTCGCTCGCGCAGACGCTGATCGCGGACGGCGCGGTCGATGGCGAACAGCGCAGCAACCCGGCGACGGCGCTGACCGCGCTGCGCGACTGGCTGATCGAGCAGCGCGAACCGGCGCTGGCCGCCCGCTGCGACGGCTACCTGGCGCAGGTGCCGGCCGGTGCGACCGCGGTGCTGACCGGCCCGACCGGCGAGCGAAACACGTATACACTCGGCCCGCGCGGCACGGTGCTGTGTGTCGCGGCAACGCCGAGCGGTGCGCGCGCGCAGTTCGCGGCGGTGCTGGCGACCGGCAACCGCGCGCTGTTCGCCGGTGCCGCGGGCGAGGCGCTGGTGGCCGCGTTGCCGGCTGCGCTGAAGGCGCATGCGGCCGTGCGCAAGCAGGCCGACGCGCCGTTCGACGCGGTGCTGTTCGAAGGCGACAGCGACGAGCTGCAGACGCTCGTGAAGGACGTCGCGCAGCGGCCGGGCCCGATCGTGTCGGTGCAGGGCGTGTCGGCGGGCGCGTTCGAGAACGGCGACGCGGAAGACTACGCGCTCGAGCGCCTGCTGACCGAGCGCTCGGTGAGCGTGAATACGGCCGCGGCGGGCGGCAATGCGAATTTGATGACGATCGGCTGACCATCCTTGCCGTTCGGATCAATCAAAGGAAGCGGCAAGGCGATCCCGAAGCCGCTCCATTTACCCTGGTACCAAGGAGAAGCTATGCAACACACGATGAAAAGGCTGGCAGGCGCGACGTTCGTCGCCGTCATGTCGCTGGCGGGGACGGCCCATGCGGATGACGTGAAGATCGGTTACGCAGGGCCGATGACGGGCGCCCAGGCTCACTACGGCAAGGATATGCAGAACGGGATCGCGCTCGCGCTGGAAGACTTCAACGCGACCAGCCCGAAGATCGGCGGCAAGCCGGTGAAGTTCGTGCTCGAGACGCAGGACGACCAGGCTGACCCGCGCACCGGCACGACGGTCGCGCAGAAGCTCGTCGACGACGGCATCAAGGGCATGCTCGGCCACTTCAACTCGGGCACGACGATTCCCGCTTCGCGCATCTACGCGAACGCCGGCATTCCGCAAATCGCGATGGCGACGGCGCCGGAATACACGCAGCAGGGTTACAAGACGACCTTCCGCATGATGACGTCCGACACGCAGCAGGGCTCGGTGGCGGGCACCTTCGCGTCGAAGGATCTCGGCATGAAGAAGATCGCGATCGTCGACGACCGCACGGCCTACGGCCAGGGTCTCGCCGACCAGTTCGAGAAGGCCGCGAAGGCCGGCGGCGCGACGATCGTCGACCGCGAATTCACGAACGACAAGGCGGTCGACTTCAAGGCGATCCTGACCAAGCTGAAGGCCGCGAAGCCGGACCTCGTCTACTACGGCGGCGCGGATTCGCAGGCAGCGCCGATGGTCAAGCAGATGAAGACGCTCGGCATCACCGCACCGCTGATGAGCGGCGAAATGGTGAAGACG
The DNA here is from genome assembly GCF_003853505.1 of Burkholderia sp. Bp9015. Classification (NCBI taxonomy): domain Bacteria; kingdom Pseudomonadati; phylum Pseudomonadota; class Betaproteobacteria; order Burkholderiales; family Burkholderiaceae; genus Burkholderia; species Burkholderia sp. Bp9015. The sequence goes on along the minus strand of NZ_QTPZ01000006.1, from coordinate 138,789 downwards.
CCGACGTTCCTGAAGATCGCGGGCAACGCGGCCGACGGCACGATCGCATCGCTGGCAGGCCTGCCGCTGGAAGAAATGCCGGGCGGCAAGACCTACGCCGACAAGTACAAGAAGCGCTTCGGCGAAGAAGTGCAGACGTACTCGCCGTACGCGTACGACGGCGCGATGGCGATGCTCAACGCGATGAAGAAGGCCGATTCGACCGATCCGGCGAAGTACCTGCCGGTGCTCGCGAAGACCGACATGGCTGGCGTCACGTCGTCGCACGTCGCGTACGACGCGAAGGGCGACCTGAAGAACGGCGGCATCACGATGTACAAGGTCGAGAAGGGCGAGTGGAAGCCGCTGAAGAGCATCGGCGGCAAGTAAGCATGGCGTGAGCGCGGGCGGGGGCGTCGCAATGCCCCGTCCCGCATCGCGTGCGAAAAAGCCATCGGGCCGTCGGGTCCGGTGGCTTTTTCTTTGGCTTCGGCGTTACTCGCGCTCGCGCCGCGTGCGCAGCAGGAACTTCTGCAGCTTGCCGGTCGGCGTGCGCGGCAGCGTTTCCGCGAACACGAATTCGCGCGGGATCTTGTACGCGGCGAGCCGCTCGCCGCAGAACGCGCGCAGCGCATCCGCATCGGGCGCGGCGCTCGCGCGCAGCACGACGTGCGCGACGACCGTCTCGCCCCATTCCGGATGCGGGACGCCGACGACGGCCGCTTCCGCGATGTCCGGATGCGCGTCGAGCACGTCCTCCACTTCTTTCGAATAGACGTTCTCGCCACCCGTCACGATCATGTCCTTCAGCCGGTCGACGATGAACAGGTAGCCATCCTGATCGATTCGCGCGATGTCGCCGGTGCGATACCAGCCGTCCGGCGCGAACGCGGCGCGCGTCGCGGCCGGGTCGTCGAGATAGCCGAGCATCATGCTGTCGGCCTTCAGCCAGATCTCGCCGGTGTCGCCCGGCAGCGCGTCGGCGCCATTGCTCCGCACGACACGCAGGTCGACGCCGGGGCCGCCCTGGCGACCGATCGAGCCGGCCTTCGCGATCTGTTCGTCCGGATACAGCGTGGTGCCGGCCGGGCCCGTTTCCGTCATTCCGTACACCTGGAAGAACGCGTTGCTGCGATACGCATGCGCGAGCCGTTCGGCCTGCGCGGCGCCGATCGGGCCGCCGCCGTACAGCCATGCGCGCACGCTCGACAGGTCGAACGCCGCGAAGCGCTCGATCGTGTCGAGCGGCAGCGTATACGACACCGGCGCGCCGAAATACAGCGTCACGCGTTCGCGCTCGACGGCCTGCAGGAAGCGCAGCGGATGGTATTCGCGCAGCAGCACGACGGTGCCGCCTGCGTACAGCGTGCCGCCGAACCAGTTGTTCAGCGGCGACGAATGCCAGATCGGCATCGCCATCAGCGTGCGTTCGTTACGGCCGATGCCGGTCGCGAGCGCCGCCTGCATCGCTGCGAGCGTCACGGTGCGATGGCTGTGCACGCAGCCTTTCGGGCGGCCGGTCGTGCCGGACGTGTAGAGGATCTGCGCGACGTCGCCGTCGGCCGGCTCGATGCCCGCGACGCCGTCCATCGCCGCGCGCATCGCGTCGAAGTTCGGCGTGCCGGCGGCGTCGCCTTCGGTGACGAGCCGCCGCACCGGATGGATCACGCGCGCCAGCACCGGCGCGAGCGCCGCGTCGAACAGGAGCACCTTGCTGCCGCTGTGCTCGAGCACGTAGTCGACTTCCGGCGCCTGCAGCTTGTGGTTGATCGGCACGAACGCGGCGCCGAGCCGCCACGCGCCGAACATCAGGTCGACGAACGCGGGCGTGTTCAGGCACATCGCGGCGACGCGGTCGCCGGCCGCGACGCCGAGTGCGCTCAGCACGGCCGCCGCGCGATGCGAACGCTCGCGCGCGGCGGCGTACGTGATCGCCGTGTCGTCGTGGATCAGGAACGGCTTGTCGGGCGTCGCACGGGCGGCGCGGTCGAGGGCGGCGACGAGGTTCATCATGGCTCCACGCGAGGAGGACGAGCGGGCGCGTCAGGCCGCGTACGCGCGCTGCAGCAGCGCGCCGACGTCGAGCGCGTGCGGGTCGAAGCCGCCCGCGATGCGGCCCCAGTCGGGCGCGGCGAGCCGGGTCGCGACGAATGCGTCGGCGACGAACGCGGGCGCGTCGCGCCGCAGCAGGCACGCCTGCGCGACCAGCGCCAGCCGTTGCGCGAACACCCGGGCCGACGCCTCGAGCGTGTCGGCCGGCGCCGCGAGCATCGCGCGCAGCGTATCGAGCGCCGCGCGGATGCGCGGTTCGCCGGCGCCGAGGTCGGCCAGTTCGGCGAGCAGCGCCGCGGCCGCGTCGGGCTCGCGCGACACCGCGCGCAGCACGTCGAGGCACATCACGTTGCCGGAGCCTTCCCAGATCGAGTTGACCGGCGCTTCGCGGAACAGGCGCGCGATCGGCCCATCGTCGACGTAGCCGTTGCCGCCGAACACCTCCATCACCTCGCCGGTCAGCTCGACCGCGCGCTTGCAGACCCAGAATTTCGCGGCGGGCGTGACGATCCGCTTCCACGCGCGTTCGCGCGGCGCGTCGTCGCGCTCGAACGCGTCGGCGAGGCGCATCGCGAGCACGAGCGCGGCCTCGCTTTCGAGCGCGAGGTCGGCGAGCACGGTGCGCATTAGCGGCTGCTCGGCGAGCGCGCGGCCGAACGCGTGGCGCCGGCGCGTGTACGCGATCGCCTGCACGACGCCCTGGCGCAGCATCGCGGCGCTGCCGAGCACGCAGTTCAGCCGCGTGTAGGTGGCCATCTCGATGATGGTCGGAATGCCGCGGCCTTCGTCGCCGAGCATGATCCCCCATGCGTCGTTCAGCTCGATTTCGCTGCTCGAATTGCTGCGGTTGCCGATCTTGTTCTTCAGCCGCTGGATCTCGACCGCGTTCTTCGTGCCGTCGGGCCGCCAGCGCGGCACGTAGAAGCATGACGGGCTGCCTGCTTCGGTGCGCGCGACGACCAGGTGCGCGTCGCACATCGGCGCGGAGAAGAACCACTTGTGGCCGCGCAGCCGGTATTCGCCGCCGCGCCCGCCCGCGCCGACCGGGGTCGCCAGCGTCGTGTTCGCGCGCACGTCGGAGCCGCCCTGTTTCTCCGTCATCCCCATGCCGAACCAGATCGAGCGCTTGTCGGCGACCGGCACGTCGCGCGGATCGTAGTCGTCGCTGTACAGCCTGTCGCGCAGCAGGCCCCAGAGCGCCGGCTCCTTCTGCAGCACCGGAATCGCGGCCTGCGTCATCGTCGCCGGGCACAGCGTGCCGGCCTCGATCTGGCCGTGCAGGTAGAAGCCGGCCGCGGTCGCGGCCCAGCGGCCGGGGCGCGTGTCGCGGAACGCGAGCGACACGAAGCCTTCGTTGCGGTACATGCCGAGCAGCGTGTGCCAGGCCGGATGGAAGTCGACGCGGTCGATGCGCCGGCCGCGCCGGTCGAACGCGTTCAGTTCCGGCGCGTGGCGGTTCGCTTCGTCGGCGAGCTGTGCGGTGTCGGCGCTGCCGAGCCGCGCGCCGTACGCGTCGAGCCGCGGCACGGCCCAGTCGGCGCCCGCGCGGGCGAGTGCGTCGCGCAGCGCGACGTCGGTGGCGAAGAGGTTATAGTCGACCAGTTCGTCGAACTGGTTCGTGACGTCTCGGGTCGATTCGGTCATCGGGCTGTCTCCGGTCTCGTGCGTCGCGGTCTGCCGGTCAAACGCGTTTCCGCTGAATTTCAGAGTAGCAAATATGCCGCCGCGACATGTTCAGGTTCCGGCGCCGCCCGGCCAGCCGGCGGCGCAACCCGCGCCCGCGCTGCGTCGCCGGCCGCGCCAGTCGCGCGCGCAGGCCACGTCCGACGCGCTCCAGCAGGCCTTCGTTCAGCTTTTGCTCGAGCGCGGCTACGCGAAGGCGACGATTCGCGAGATCGCGGCCGTCGCGGGCGTGAGCGTCGGCACCTTCTACGAATACTTCGGCGACAAGCAGAGCCTCGCCGCGCTGTGCATCCACCGGCGCGTGCTGGCGCTGGCCGACCGGCTGCGCGATGCGGCGCACGGGTTGCGCGGCGCGCCGCGCGCCGAGCTCGCGGCCGCGCTCGCCGACATGCAGGTCGACGCGATCGGCGCCGACGCCGCGCTGTGGGGCGCGTTCTTCGCGCTGGAGCGGCAGGTGTCGCCGCTCGCCGCGTACCGGCGCCATTACGACGCCTTTGTCGCGCTGTGGCGCGACGCGCTCGCGCAGGTCGCCGATCCGCCGCCGGCCGCGCGGCTCGACGGGATCGCCCGGATGGCGCATGCGGTCTGCTACGGCGGCGTGTCCCAGGCGCTGCTCACGCTCGGGCCGGCACTGGACCTCGAGGCGTTGCGCGGCGAGTTGCGGGCCGTGCTGAGCGCCTATCTGGCGGCCGCGGGCGCGTGACGCGCGGCGTGGCCGCGCGCGTCCAGGGAAATGCCCGATTCGCATGCATTGCCGGTCACTCGGCCTTGGCGTCGAGCCAAGCGTATGGCCGCTCATGAGAAAAACGCATGGCCGCCATGACGAACTTTCGGTTGTCCGCCGATATTGGCTCGGGCTAAATCATCCCCGATGAGACCGGCCGCGCGCATCGCACGGGCCGGCCCGAAGGACATCAGAAGGAGAACTCATGCGAAGCGCCACCAGGCCCCGTTCGAAACTGCCGGACGTCGGGACGACGATCTTCACGGTGATCGGCCAGCTTGCCGCACAGCACGATGCGCTGAACCTGTCGCAGGGCGCGCCGAATTTCGCGCCGGATCCGGCGCTCGTCGACGGCGTCGCGCGCGCGATGCGCGACGGCCACAACCAGTACGCGCCGATGGCCGGCCTCGCGTCGTTGCGCGAACGGCTCGCGGAGAAGACCGAGGCGCTGTACGGCACGCGCTACGACCCGGGCACCGAGATCACGGTGATCGCGAGCGCGAGCGAGGGGCTCTACGCGGCGATCAGCGCGCTCGTGCATCCGGGCTACGAAGTGATCTATTTCGAGCCGTCGTTCGACAGCTATGCGCCGATCGTGCGGATGCAGGGCGCGACGCCGGTCGCGATCAAGCTGTCGCCCGAACATTTCCGCGTGAACTGGGACGAAGTGGCCGCCGCGATCACGCCGCTCACGCGGATGATCGTCGTCAATACGCCGCACAACCCGACCGCGACCGTGTTCTCCGCCGACGATCTCGAACGGCTCGCGCAGCTCACGCGCGATACCGGCATCGTGGTGCTGTCGGACGAGGTCTACGAGCATGTCGTGTTCGACGGTGCGCAGCACCAGAGCGTCGCGCGTCACCGCGAGCTGGCCGAGCGCAGCGTGATCGTGTCGTCGTTCGGCAAGTCGTTCAACGTGACGGGCTGGCGGGTCGGGCATTGCGTCGCGCCGGCCGAACTGATGGACGAGATCCGCAAGGTGCACCAGTTCATGGTGTTTTCGGCCGATACGCCGATGCAGGTCGCGTTCGCGGAGATCCTCGCGCGGCCGGAAAGCTATCTCGGCCTGTCGGCGTTCTACCAGGCCAAGCGCGACCTGCTGGCGCGCGAGCTGGCCGGGTCGCGCTTCGAGCTGCTGCCGAGCGAAGGCTCGTTCTTCATGCTCGCGCGGTTCCGCCACTTCTCGGACGAGCGCGACAGCGACTTCGTGCTGCGCCTGATCCGCGATGCGCGCGTCGCGACGATTCCGCTGTCGGCGTTCTACACCGACGGCACCGACGCGGGCGTGATCCGCCTCAGTTTCTCGAAGGACGACGCGACGCTGATCGAGGGCGCGCGGCGGTTGCGTTCGCTGTAATCGCGGGCGCGGCCCGCACCCAAGCAGGCGACGTGTACGTCGCACCGAAAGTCACGGACGGGACCGGCGCACGTGCCGAAGCGCGGCGCCGACCGGCCAGCCAGGAGATCACGATGAAGCATGCACACACCCTCAAACTCGCGTTCGCATTCGCGTGCGCGCTCGGCTCCGGCGCGGCATCGGCCGACGGGCAAACGCTGCGTTTCGGCCTCGAGGCGCAATATCCGCCGTTCGAGTCGAAGGCGCCGAACGGCGACCTGCAGGGCTTCGACATCGACGTCGGCAATGCCGTCTGCCAGACCGCGAAGCTGTCGTGCAAGTGGGTCGAGACGTCGTTCGACGGGCTCATTCCCGCGCTGCAGGGCCGCAAGTTCGACGCGATCAACTCGGCGATGAACGCGACCGAGCAGCGGCGCCAGGCGATCGACTTCACGACGATCATCTACCGCGTGCCGACGCAGCTGATCGCGCGCACCGGCAGCGGCCTGCTGCCGACGCCGGAAGCGCTGAAGGGCAAGCGCGTCGGCGTGCTGCAGGCGTCGATCCAGGAAACCTACGCGAAGGCGCACTGGGAGCCGGCCGGCGTGTCGATCGTCGCGTACCAGGACCAGAACCAGGTGTATGCCGACCTCGTGTCGGGCCGCCTCGACGCGACGCTGGTGCTCGCGCCGGCCGGCCAGCGCGGCTTCCTGTCGCGCCCGGACGGCAAGGGCTTCGCGTTCGTCGGCCAGCCGGTGCGCGACGACCGGATTCTCGGCAGCGGGATCGCGTTCGGCCTGCGCAAGGGCGACGACGCGCTGAAGGGGAAGCTCGATGCGGCGATCGACAAGCTGAAGGCGGACGGCACGGTGAAGTCGCTCGGCCAGAAGTACTTCGGCGACATCGACATCTCCACCAAGTAAGCGGACCCGCACGATGCAGAGCCTGGAAACGGCCGCCGCGCGTGGCGGCCACGATGTAGCCGCGCCGGCGGACGACGCGCTCGAGGCGGCGCTCGTCGCCGCGCTGGGTGACACGCTGGTCACGCGGGCGGCCGAGATCGATCCGCGCTACTTCACCACGTACAACGAGCCGGCCGGCGTGCGGCCGCGTGCGCTGGTGCGGCCGCGCAGCGTCGACGACGTGTCGCGCACGCTCGCGCTGTGCACGCGGCTCGGGCAGCCGGTCGTGCCGCAGGGCGGCCTCACCGGGCTCGCGCGCGGCGCGGTCGCGCTGGGCGGCGAGATCGTGCTGTCGATGGAGCGTTTCGCGGGCGTCGAGTCGATCGACGCGGCGGCGGGCACGATGACGGTGCGCGCCGGGACGCCGCTGCAGACGGTGCAGGAGGCAGCGGACGCGGCGGGCTTCACGTTCGGCGTCGATCTCGGCGCACGCGGTTCGTGCCAGATCGGCGGCATGCTCGCGACCAACGCGGGCGGCACGCGCGCGATCCGCTACGGCATGATGCGCGAGCAGGTGCTCGGCCTGGAAGCCGTGCTCGCCGACGGCACCGTCGTGTCGTCGATGAACCGGATGCTGAAGAACAACGCGGGCTACGACCTGAAGCAGCTGTTCATCGGCAGCGAAGGCACGCTCGGCATCGTCACGCGTGCCGTGCTGCGGCTGCATCCGAAGCTGGCCGCGCCGGCCACCGCGCTCTGTCGCGTGCACGGCTACGATGCCGTGGTCGGGTTGTGGAACCGTCTGCGCGCACTGCCCGAGCTCGTCAGTTTCGAAGCGATGTGGCCGGCCTTCTACGACTACGTGGCGCGTCATACGCCCGGCGTCGTCGCGCCGTTCGCGGGCGACGGCGGCTTCGCGGTGCTGATCGAGTGCGCGACGAGCGCACCGGGCGGCGATGCGTGCGCGGCGCTGGAAAACGGCCTGGCGGATGCGATCGACGCGGGGCTCGTGGACGATGCGGCGCTGGCGACGTCGGAGCGGCAGGCGCGCGACTTGTGGACCCTGCGCGAAGGCCTCGCAATCGATGCGCTGCCGCATCTGGTGAACTTCGACGTGAGCCTGCCGACGGGCGAACTCGGCCTGTTCGCCGAGCGCTGCGAAGCGGCGTTGCGCGCGGCCTGGCCCGACATCGTGTGCCTGTGCTTCGGCCACGTCGGCGACGGCAACGTGCATGTCGGCGTATCGCTCGACGGCATGGGCGACGCCAACGCCGATGCGATCGATCGCTGCGTCTACACGGTCGTCCGGGACATGGGCGGCTCGGTGTCGGCGGAGCACGGCATCGGCATGCTCAAGCGCGCCTATCTCGCGCACACGCGCAGTGAAGCGGAAATCGGCCTGATGCGGCGCCTGAAGGCCGCGCTCGATCCCGTCGGCGTGCTCAACCCCGGCAAGGTGCTTTGAGCGGCGCGCGTCGATGGCTGCGCGTCAGCCGTCGACCCAGCGCAGCGCGCCGATCTTCACGTGTTCGACGACGCTGCGCGCCCAGTCGAGCTCCGCGTTCAGCAGCATGAGCGCATGCTCGTTGTGCAGCAGGAACAGGCGCGGCACCTGGTCGTTCTGCGCGGCGTTGCGCAGCGACTCGAGACGTTCGCGTTCGGCTTCGAGCGCTGCGATGCGGCGCTCGAGTTGCCGGCGTGCATCGTCGGCATCGAGCAGCGGCAGGAACGCGAGGCCGGCGCCGAATGCCGGAAACTCGCGCGCGGGCTCCGCGAGCAGCGCATGCAGCCATGCCTGGCCGGCCGTATGTCCGGCTTCGGTCAGCGTGTACAGCGTGCGCTCGGGAAACGCGCCGTCGCGCTCGGTGTCGTGCACGGCGATCAACCCGTCGCGCAGCAGCCGGTCGATCGTCTGGTACAGGCTCGTGCGCTGCCGCACGTTGACGACTTCGTCGTAGCCGCGCGCCTTCAACTGCTGCAGCATTCCGTATGGATGCATCGGCGTTTCAGTAAGCGTCGCGAGGACCGCGAGTGCGAGCGGAGACGGGCGGCTTGTTGACATGAATAGTTCTGTTATATCTAGTAAATATATAACTAGTATCAACTAGACTATCATATTTCACAAGGGTTTCAGCCAAGGTGCGAGCGCTTTGCGGCCGGCGCGACGGTTTCCATCGTCGCGAGACCGTGAACGATTCCACAGTCCTCGACCGAATGTTCGCCGACACACTGGCGGCGCAATTCGGTGAGCTGGTCGCGCAGATGCGTCAGTTCCGCGAGGCGCGCATCGACGTGGCCGATGTGTTCGTCGAGCAGCGCGTTGATCGAATCGCATGGGTCGGCGGGCGTGTCGGTGAGCTGCAGCAGCGCGCGGATTTCGTCGTGCGCCATGTCGAGCGCGCGGCAGTTGCGGATGAAGCGCAGCCGCTCGACGTGCACGTCGGTGTAGTTGCGGTAGTTCGAATCGGTGCGCTCCGCATCCGGCATCAACCCCTCCTTCTCGTAGAAGCGGATCGTCTCGGGCGTGCAGCGGGCCGCCTTGGCCAGTTCGCCGATCTTCATGGCTTTCTCCTTTGCAAGGGTTGACCTTGTAGTGGCTTCAGGGTGTTAACTGTACTCCGTCAAGCCATAGAGGAGGTTGTCATGACCGACGCGCAGCGTACCCACGACCCACGACACCGTCATGCCGGCGGCGCCGAGACCTGCTGCGCCGATGCGCGCGACCCGCAGGCGGCGACTGTTGGCGACGCGGCGTCGGCGGCCGGCGAGCACGCGCACGGCGACGCGGCGCGCGACGGGCAGTCGCGTGGATGCGGCCACGACCATGACCACGATCAGGCATCGGCGAACCTCGCCGGGCACGACCACGGTGACCGTGCCGGCCACGCGCACGGCGACGGGCATGGCGATGCGCATGGCCACGCGCACGACGACGGGCACGGGCACGGCGCGGCGAGCTCGCACGACCACGCGGCACACGGCCATGCCACGCATGACCATGCTGATCACGATCACGATCACGATCACGATCACGATCACGACCACGCGGCCGGCGCCTGCTGCGCGCCGGCCGCGCTGACGCTCGTACCGCTGCCGGCCGCGCGCGCGACCGCGTCGGGTCATGTGCGCTCCGCGTTCCGGATCATGCAGATGGACTGCCCGACCGAGGAAACGCTGATCCGCAAGAAGCTCGGCGGGATGCAGCAGGTGTCGGCGCTCGAATTCAACCTGATGCAGCGGATGCTGACCGTCGACCACGTGGCCGGTGCGCAGCCTGCGATCGAAAGCGCGATCCGTACGCTCGGGATGACGCCGGAGGCCGCATCGGCCGACGCGCCGGCAACGCCGGTCGCGCCGCCGCCCGCGAAGCCGTGGTGGCCGCTCGCGGTCGCCGGCGTCGCCGCGATCGCGTCCGAGGCCGTGAGCTGGGCCGGCCTGCCGGTGTGGCTGTCGGCGGTGCTGGCGCTCGCGGCCGTGCTCACGTGCGGGCTGACCACCTACAAGAAAGGCTGGATCGCGATTCGTAACGGCAACCTGAACATCAACGCGCTGATGAGCATCGCGGTGACGGGCGCGATGGCGATCGGCCAGTGGCCGGAAGCCGCGATGGTGATGGTGCTGTTCACGATCGCCGAGCTGATCGAGGCGAAGTCGCTCGATCGCGCGCGCAATGCGATCCAGGGCCTGATGCAGCTCGCACCGGACACCGCGACCGTGCAGGACATCGACGGCACGTGGCGCACGATCGAGGCCGCGCGGGTCGCGCTCGGCGCGATCGTGCGCGTGAAGCCGGGCGAGCGGATCGGGCTGGACGGCGAAGTGGTCGCGGGCCGCTCGACGGTGAACCAGGCGCCGATCACCGGCGAGAGCCTGCCGGTCGACAAGACGGCAGGCGATGCGGTGTACGCGGGCACGATCAACGAAGCGGGTTCGTTCGACTATCGCGTGACGGCGGTTGCCGCCAACTCGACGCTCGCGCGGATCATCCACGCGGTCGAGGAAGCGCAGGGCGCGAAGGCGCCGACGCAGCGCTTCGTCGACCGGTTCGCACGCGTCTATACGCCGATCGTGTTCGCGGTCGCGCTGCTGGTCGCGGTGGCGCCGCCGCTCGTCATGGGCGGCGCGTGGCACGACTGGATCTACCGCGCGCTGGTGCTGCTCGTGATCGCGTGCCCGTGCGCGCTGGTGATCTCGACGCCGGTGACGATCGTGTCGGGGCTCGCGGCCGCCGCACGGCGAGGGATTCTCGTGAAGGGCGGCGTGTATCTGGAAGAAGGCCGCAAGCTCGCGTGGCTTGCGCTCGACAAGACCGGCACGATCACGCACGGCAAGCCGGTGCAGACCGATTTCGACCTGCATGCGACGGACGTCGACGCGGCGCGCGTGCGTCATCTCGGCGCGAGCCTTGCGGCGCGCTCCGATCATCCGGTGTCGCAGGCGATCGCCGCGGCGGCGCGCGACGCGCAGACGGCAGCGTTCTCCGATGTTGAGGAATTCGAAGCAATCGTCGGGCGTGGCGTGCGCGGCACGATCGACGGCGCGCGCTACTGGCTCGGCAACCACCGGCTCGTCGAGGAGCTCGAACGCTGCTCGCCGGCGCTGGAGGCGAAGCTCGACGCACTCGAGCGGCAGGGCAAGAGCGTCGTGATGCTGGTCGACGACACGCGCGTGCTCGGCATCTTCGCGGTGGCCGACACGATCAAGGACACCAGCCGCGCGGCTATCGCCGACCTGCACGCGCTCGGCATCCGCACCGCGATGCTGACCGGCGACAACCCGCACACCGCGCAGGCGATCGCGCAGCAGGCCGGCATCGACGATGCGCGCGGCAACCAGTTGCCCGAGGACAAGCTCGCGGCGGTCGAGGAATTGTCGGCGGGCGGCGCGGGCGCGGTCGGGATGGTCGGCGACGGGATCAACGACGCACCGGCGCTCGCGCGCGCCGACATCGGCTTCGCGATGGGCGCGATGGGCACCGACACGGCGATCGAGACGGCCGACGTCGCGCTGATGGACGACGACCTGCGCAAGATTCCCGCGTTCGTGCGGCTGTCGCGCGCGACGCACCGCGTGCTGGTGCAGAACATCGGCTTCGCGCTCGGCGTGAAGATCGTGTTCCTCGGCCTGACGGTCGCCGGGCTCGGCACGATGTGGATGGCCGTGTTCGCCGATGCGGGTGCGAGCCTGATCGTCGTCGGCAACGGCTTGCGGCTGCTATCGAAGACGGGCGTGTTCGACAGCGCGCGGACGCAGTGACGAGGAGCGGGCGATGAGCTTTCTGAAACGGATCCTGGGCGGCCACGGAGGCGGTCATGGCGGTGGGCATGGAAGCGGCCACGGTAGCGGCGGGCATCATGGCGGAGCGGGCCGGGAAGGCCATGGCGGCCACGATGCGCGCGGCCGCGATCGTCACGGCTGGGGCTGGCAGCCGTCGGCCGACGCGCAGGGCGGCCCCGGCAGCAACTTGCCGCTGCGTCAGCTCGCCTGTGCGGGCTGCGGCGCCATCAACGCGGCGGATGCGCGATTCTGCGCGCAGTGCGGTGTCGCGCAGCGGGGCAAGGCATGCAGCCGCTGCCACGCGGCACTGGCCGCTGACGCGCGCTTCTGTCCGGGCTGCGGCACGCAGGCCGGGTAAGGCTCGATCGTCGGCCTCGATGCCGGTTGTGACGGCCGATCTTCAAGGGCGGCGTGGCGCCTGCAACGGGCGTCGCCGGGCCACGGCGTGCGGGCTCGCTCCGAGTCCCGAACCCCGAACCCGGGACCTGCGCTCAACGCAGCGGCAAATGAATCTCGGTGCGCAGGTCGGCCGGCGCCGCATCCATCGGCGTATTCAGATACAGCTCGAACGGCGGCGCATCGGCGGCTTCGCGGCCCGAGTGACGCAGCCAGTCGCCGTACAGCCACTGGTAAGCGGTCTTGAGGTCCGCATACGGCCCGGTATGCAGCAGCACCGCATACTCGCCGCCCGCGATCGTGATGCGCTCGACCGGCGGCGTCGGCTCGACGTCCGGCGCGCCGCCGGCCGGCACGAAGCACGCTTTCGCTCGCAATTGCGCTTCGGGCGTGGTGTCCGGATCGTCGTAGAAGATCCCGATCATCTTTGCGCCGGGGCCGATCAACCCGTGCTGCCCGACCCACGCGCCAATCTGCCCGAACGCGTCGCCGACCTTCAGGTAAGCGCCCGTATGCGCCACCGCATAACCGCGCAATTCCGGCTGCCGCCGGATCTCGACTTCATGCTTGAACATGTCTTCCTCTCCTCGCTGTAACGGATAGATCGGCCGGTGGACCCCGGCGCGCCGGTGCTGCGCGGGCGGCACGCCGTAAGCATCCCGAAATGCGCGTGCGAACGCGTGCGTCGAACCGTAGCCGGCGCGCCGGGCGATCGCGTCGAGCGGCAGCGCCGTGCAGACGAGGTCCTCCGATGCGCGCACGATCCGCATCCGCCGCACCGTCAGCACGATCGACTCGCCGTACAGCGCGCGATAGACGCGCTGCCAGTGATATGGCGACAGGCACGCGATGTCGGCGAGCCGGTTCAGGTCGAGCGTGTCGTCGAGGTGCGTGCGGATGTGGTCGTGAACGCGCGCGATGCGTGCTGCATAGCGGGTCCACGCGGGCGTTTCGGCTTTCGTGTCGACGGTCATGCGTGCGTCCCCCGGCAGGAATCGACGTCACGGTAGCACGCCGCCGATTGATAAATCTTGCGGAGATGCGTAGGCCAACAAAATCTGCCCCTTTTTAATTTCGCCGAAATGGGGTCTCGTCCCCGTCGAGATATGTCTAAAGTTAAAGACGGTGAAATCGGGTGATCGCGTCATTTTTCTCGGGTAAGTTGCTTGGGGCGGCAACGCACGGTTTTCGAAGTACGCAGGTAGTTCGTCGATGTTCAATCGCAACGCCACGTTTTTCGGGAGAAGAAGAAATGGATGCTTCCAGCTTCATCACGTCGCTGCAGACCACGCTAGGCGGATACCTGCCGAAGATTGCCGGCGCGATCGGCATCCTGGTGATCGGCTGGCTGATCGCCGTCGCGGTGCGGGCCGGCGCGCTCCGGCTGCTCAACGCGCTGAAGGTCGATCAGCGGATCAACGAAAGCACCGGCCAGGGCGCGCGCGTCGAGCGGATCATCGCCGGCGGGCTGTTCTGGCTCGTGCTGCTCGTCACCGCGGTGGGCATCTTCAACGTGCTCAACCTGTACGCGGTGTCCAATCCGTTCTCGCTGCTCGTCACCCACATCGTCAACTACCTGCCGAACCTGATCGGCGGCGCGGCGCTGACGCTGATCGCGTGGCTGATCGCGTCGCTCTTGCGCAGCCTCGCGAACCGTGCGCTGAAGGCGAGCAAGGTCGACGACAAGCTGTCCGAAAGCGCGGGCATGCAGCCGATGAGCGGCTATCTCGGCGACGTGCTGTTCTGGCTCGTGATCCTGATGTTCCTGCCGGCGATTCTCGCGTCGTTCGCGCTGTCCGGCCTGCTGTCGCCGGTGCAGGGGATGGTCGACAGGCTGCTCGCGATCGTGCCGAACCTGTTCGCGGCCGCGGTGATCGGCTTCGTCGGCTGGGTCGTCGCGCGCGTGCTGCGCGGCCTCGTGACGAACCTGCTGGTTGCCGCAGGCGCCGATCGCCTCACGCAGGGCCTCGACAGCCCGACGCCGGTGCGCGTGTCGAGCCTGATCGGCACCATCGTCTACGTGTTCGTGTTCGTGCCGACGCTGATCTCCGCGCTCGACGCGCTGAAGATCGACGCGATCTCGATTCCCGCCACCAACATGCTGAACCAGTTCCTCAGCGCGGTGCCCGACATCGTCGCGGCGATCGTGATCGTGCTCGTCACGTTCTATTTCGCGCGCTTCGTCGCGTCGCTCGCGCAGAAGCTGCTGGAAGCCGCCGGCGCCGACGGGCTGCCGGCCGTGCTCGGCGTCGAGCGCGTGTTTTCGGGGATCCTGCAACCGTCGGTGCTGGTCGCGCGGCTGATCGTGTTCTTCGCGATGCTGTTCGCATCGGTGGAGGCCGCGAACCGGCTCGGCTTCACGCAGGTGCGCGACGTCGTCACGCTGTTCATCGAATTCGGCGGCCATGTGCTGACGGGCGGCGTGATCCTCGTGATCGGCGTATGGCTCGCGGGCCTCGCGCGCCGCGTGATCGAGCAGGCCGACCGCGAGCACAGCGTGCTGTTCGCACGGATCGCGCAGTTCGCGATCCTCGGCCTGGTGTTCGCGATGGGGCTGCGCGCGATGGGCATCGCCAACGAGATCGTGCAGCTCGCGTTCGGCCTCGTGCTCGGCGCGATCGCGGTGGCGGTCGCGCTGTCGTTCGGCCTCGGCGGCCGCGAGGCGGCCGGCAAGCTGCTCGACCGCTGGTTCAACCAGCGCGGCGGCGGTCAGTAACGCCGGTGACGCGTCGGCCGTCCGGCCGCTTCGCGCGGCCGGACGGTGTGTGCACGACGCTCGTGGAGAGCCGCCCACCGCCCACCGTTGCCGTCAGCGAAACGTCAGCCGTCATCTTTGCCGAATTTCGATAACACGTCGTTTAATGACTCTCTAGCATCGATTCTCAGTCGCGCGGGCCCGCAGGCCGGCGCCTTTCAGGAGAATCCGATGAAAGCAGAGTCGAATGGCCGGCCCGCCGCCGGCGCCAAGTCGTCCGGCCAGCCCGCGCTGCAGCAGACGCTCGGGACCTGGCAACTGTGGGGCATCGCGGTCGGCCTCGTGATTTCAGGCGAATACTTCGGCTGGAGCTACGGCTGGGCGAGCGCCGGCACGCTGGGCTTCGTCGTCACCGCGCTGTTCGTCGCGGCGATGTACACCACCTTCATCTTCAGCTTCACCGAGCTGACGACGTCGATCCCGCACGCGGGCGGCCCGTTCGCGTATGCGCGCCGCGCGTTCGGCCCGGCGGGCGGCTATCTCGCCGGCGCCGCGACGCTCGTCGAGTTCGTGTTCGCGCCGCCCGCGATCGCGCTCGCGATCGGCGCGTACCTGCACGTGCAGTTTCCGGGGCTCGAACCGAAACACGCGGCGATGGGCGCGTATCTCGTGTTCATGGCGCTGAACATCGTCGGCGTGCAGATCGCCGCGACGTTCGAGCTGGTCGTCACGCTGTTCGCGATCTTCGAGCTGCTGGTGTTCATGGGCGTCGTGTCGCCGGGCTTCGCGTGGAGCAACTTCATGAAGGGCGGCTGGTCGGGCGCCGATCATTTCAGCGTCGGCGCGTTCCACGGCATGTTCGCCGCGATCCCGTTCGCGATCTGGTTCTTCCTCGCGATCGAAGGTGTCGCGATGGCCGCCGAGGAGGCGAAGAACCCGAAGCGCTCGATCCCGATCGCATACGTGGCCGGCATCCTGACGCTCGTCACGCTCGCGATCGGCGTGATGGTGTTCGCCGGCGGCGCGGGCGACTGGACCAAGCTCGCGAACATCAACGACCCGCTGCCGCAGGCGATGAAGTACATCGTCGGCGCGAACAGCGGCTGGATGCACATGCTCGTGTGGCTCGGGCTGTTCGGGCTCGTCGCGTCGTTCCACGGGATCATCCTCGGCTATTCGCGCCAGATCTTCGCGCTGGCCCGCGAAGGCTATCTGCCGGAGTGGCTCGGCAAGGTGCATCCGCGCTTCAAGACACCGCATCGCGCGATTCTCGCGGGCGGCGTGGTCGGCATCGCCGCGATCTACAGCGACGAGCTGATCCAGTTCGGCGGCCAGACGCTCACCGCGAACATCGTGACGATGTCGGTGTTCGGCGCGATCGTGATGTATATCGTAAGCATGGCGGCGCTGTTCAAGCTGCGCCGCTCGCAGCCGAACCTGGAGCGACCGTTCCGCGCGCCGCTGTACCCGTTCTTCCCGGCGTTCGCGATCGTTGCAGCCCTGATTTGCCTTGCGACGATGGTGTACTTCAACGGGCTGGTGGCGATGGTGTTCATCGCGTTCCTCGCGCTCGGCTACGCGTACTTCCTCGCGACCCGTTCGCAGCGTGCGAGCGCACCGGGCGACGCGCTGCTCGAGGAATGAGGATGGCCGACCCGAACGGCCGTTCGTGACGGCATGCGGCGCGCCCCGTCGAACGGGCGCGCCGTCGGCGTCAGGCAAGGCAAGGACTGGCAAGGAGATTCGAACGATGTCCTACACGGAGACGATCGGTCCGCGCACGTACCGTTTCGCGGACCTGAAGACGCTGCTCGCGAAAGCGAGCCCGCTGCGCTCGGGCGACCAGCTCGCCGGCGTCGCGGCGGCGAGCGAGGAGGAGCGCGTGGCCGCGAAGATCGCGCTCGCGGGCGTGCCGCTGAAGGCGTTCCTGAACGAAGCGCTGATTCCGTACGAACACGACGAGGTCACGCGCCTGATCCTCGACGATCACGACGCGGCCGCGTTCGCGGAGATCTCGCACCTCACCGTCGGCGACTTCCGCAACTGGCTGCTGTCGCCCGCGGCCGACGGCGCCGCGCTCGAGCGGATCGCGCCGGGCCTCACGCCCGAGATGGTCGCGGCCGTGTCGAAGCTGATGCGCAACCAGGACCTGATCGCGGCCGCGCGCAAGCGCCGCGTCGTCACGCGCTTTCGCAACACGGTCGGGCTGGCCGGCCGGATGTCGGTGCGGCTGCAGCCGAACCATCCGACCGACGACGTGAAGGGCATTGCCGCGTCGATGCTCGACGGGCTGATGTACGGCTGCGGCGACGCGATGATCGGCATCAACCCGGCGACCGACAGCCTCGCGGCGATCGTGAAGCTGCTCGCGATGATCGACGGATTCCGCGAACGCTACGGCGTGCCGACGCAGTCGTGCGTGCTCACGCACGTGACCAACACGATCGCGGCGATCGAGAAGGGCGCGCCGGTCGACCTGGTGTTCCAGTCGATCGCGGGCACCGAGAAGGCGAACGCGAGCTTCGGGATCTCGCTCGCGCTGCTCGGCGAGGCGCGCGAGGCCGCGTTGTCGCTCAAGCGCGGCACCGTCGGCAACAACCTGATGTACTTCGAGACGGGGCAAGGCAGCGCGCTGTCGGCGAACGCGCACTTCGGTGTCGACCAGCAGACCTGCGAGGTGCGCGCGTATGCGGTCGCGCGCAAGTTCGATCCGTTTCTCGTGAACACGGTGGTCGGCTTCATCGGGCCCGAATACCTGTACGACGGCAAGCAGATCATCCGCGCGGGGCTCGAGGATCATTTCTGCGGCAAGCTGCTCGGCGTGCCGATGGGCTGCGACATCTGCTACACGAATCACGCGGAAGCCGACCAGGACGACATGGACACGCTGCTGACGCTGCTGGGCGCGGCCGGCATCAACTTCATCATGGGGATTCCGGGCGCGGACGACGTGATGCTGAACTATCAAAGCACGTCGTTTCACGACCAGCTCTACGTGCGCGAGGTGCTCGGCCTGCGCCGCGCGCCCGAGTTCGAGGAATGGCTGGAGACGATGGAGATCGCCGACGCGCACGGCGCGCTGCGCGCCGCGAACGCGCGTGTGCCGCTGCTCGCGGGCGCGAACGACTGGATGGGGATTTCGGCATGAGCGACGCCGTCGAAAAGAACCCGTGGGCGCAGCTGAAGTCGTTCACGAACGCGCGGATCGCGCTCGGCCGCGCGGGCAGCAGCCTGCCGACCGCGCCGCTGCTCGCGTTCAACCTGTCGCACGCGCAGGCGCGCGACGCGGTGCACCAGCCGCTCGACGCGGACGCGCTGCGCCGCGAGATCGACGCGGCCGGCTTCGCGACGCTCGGCGTGCAGAGCGCGGCGCCCGACCGCCAGCATTACCTGCGCCGGCCCGATCTCGGCCGCAAGCTGTCCGATGACGGACGCGCGCTGCTGGCCGGCTACGGCGCGGCGCTCGACGACGCGCCGGAGGTGGTGTTCGTGGTCGGCGACGGGCTGTCGGCGTTCGCGGCCGCGAAGCAGGCGCTGCCGCTGCTGCAGGCCGTGTGCCCGCGGCTCGAAGCGGACGGCTGGCGGATCGGCCCGGTGGTGGTCGCGACGCAGGCGCGCGTCGCGCTCGGCGACGAGATCGGCGAACTGCTGCGCGCGCAGGTCGTCGCGATGCTGATCGGCGAACGGCCGGGGCTCAGCTCGCCGGACAGCCTCGGCGTGTACCTGACCTGGGCGCCGAAGGTCGGCTGCCACGACGCACTGCGCAACTGCATCTCGAACGTGCGGCCCGAAGGGCTGCCGCATGCCGCGGCCGCGCACAAGCTGCATTACCTGATGACGCACGCGCGCCGGCTCGGCCTCACGGGCGTCGGGCTGAAGGACGACAGCGATGCGCTGTTGCCGCAGGCGGAAGCGGAGCGGATCGGCGCGGATTGGTGAGGATCGATGGCGCGACCGCGCCGTCCGTCTACTTGTCTACTTGAACAGCCGCTCGCACAGGAAGTCGACGAACACGCGCAGCTTCGGCGACAGCTGCCGGCTCGACGGCCACACGATCGAGAACTGCCCCGGCGCGATCCGGTAGTCGTCGAGCACCGTGACGAGCGCGCCCGTGTCCAGCGCGTCGCGCGCGAGGAAATCGGGCATGTAGCCGATGCCGAGCCCCGCCATCACCGCGCCGCGCAGCGCTTCCATGTTGTTGCAGGTCATCGCGGTGCGCAGCTTCAGCGGCGTGCCGTCGTCGGCGGCGAGCGCCCAGTCCTGCAGCTTGCCGGTGGTCGGGAAACAGTAGCGCACGCAATCGTGCGCTTCGAGATCGCGCGGCGCCCGCGGCGTGCCGGCCTGCGCGAGATACGCGGGCGTTGCGCACAGCACGAACGCGAACGGGCCGAGCCGCCGCGACATCAGGCTCGAATCCGACAGCGGGCCGCTGCGGATCACCGCGTCGAAGCCGCCTTCGACGACATCGACCATCCGGTCGTTGAAATCCAGGTCGAGCTCGACGTCCGGATAGCGCTGCCTGAATTCGGGTAGCACCGGCAGCAGGAACCGGTAGCCGATCACCGGCAGGCTCACGCGCAGCTTGCCGCGCGGGCGCTGCGCGGCGGCCGTCACGGTCGCCTCCGCATCGCGAAAATCCTCGAGGATCCGCTGGCAGCGTTCGTAGAAATGGCGCCCTTCGTCGGTCAGCGTGACGCGCCGCGTCGTGCGGTTGAACAGGCGCACGCCGAGCGACTGCTCGAGCCGCGCGATCGTCTTGCCGACGGCGGACGCCGAGATGCCGAGCGCGCGGCCGGCCGCGACGAAGCTGAGCGCTTCGGCGGTGCGGACGAAGGCGGCGATGCCGTTCAGGTTTTCCATCGACGTAGGCGGGCGAGCGGATGCGATGCGGTGAATTGAGGAATTTTAGTCCGTTATATACGGAGCAACGCATTGTTTTTCGGTGATTGAATCGAAATTATCCTTGATCGCGCTTGAGGCGCATCCGCGCCGGCTTTTCGAGGAGCAATGATGGATCACCCGTTTTCAGCCGATTCAGCCACATCGGCACGCCGGCGCGCGTGGGTGCTGGCCGCCGTCTGCATGGCCGCCGTCGCGCTGCCGCTGTCGTTTTCGGGCGGCGCGGTCGCGACGCCCGCGATCGGCCGCGACCTGCACGGCGGCCCGGTCGCGATGAACTGGATCACGAACGCGTTCATGCTCGCGTTCGGCAGTTTCCTGATGGCGGCGGGCGCGCTGGCCGACCAGTTCGGCCGCAAGCGCGTGTTCGCGATCGGCGTCGGCGGCTTCACGCTGATGTCGGTTGCGCTCGCGTTCGCGCCGTCGATGCTCGCGGTCGACCTGCTGCGCGGCGCGCAAGGGCTCGCGGCGGCCGCGGCGCTCGCGGGCGGCACGGCCGCGCTGGCGCAGGAGTTCGACGGCGCGGCGCGCACGCGTGCGTTCAGCCTGCTCGGCACGACCTTCGGCATCGGGCTCGCGTTCGGGCCGGTGCTCGCCGGCTCGCTGATCGCGCACGGTGGCTGGCGTGCGATCTTCGTCACGGGCGCGGCGGCCGGCACGCTGTCGCTCGGGTTCGGGCTGCCGCGCATGCACGAGTCGCGCGATCCGCACGCGACGGGGCTCGACTGGCCCGGCACCGCAGCGTTCACCGCCGCGCTCACGCTGTTCACGTTCGGCGTGATCGAGGCACCCGCGCGCGGCTGGACGCATCCGCTCGTCGTTGTGCTGCTGGCGGGCGCGGTGCTCGGCGCGTGCGCATTCGTCGCGATCGAGACGCGCGTCGCGCGGCCGATGCTCGACCTCTCGCTGTTCCGGATTCCGCGCTTCGTCGGCGTGCAGGTGCTGCCGGTGTCGACCTGCTGCTGTTACATCGTGCTGCTCGTCGTGCTGCCGCTGCGCTTCATCGGCATCGACGGTTTCAGCGAAATCGACGCGGGCTGGCTGATGCTCGCGATCTCCGCGCCGATGCTCGTCGTGCCGCTCGTCGCGGCGACGCTCACGCGCTGGCTGTCGGCCGGCGTGATCTCGGGGCTCGGGCTCCTGCTCGCGGCGGCGGGCCTCGTATGGCTGGGCGTCGCGCTGCGCGGCGGCGCGGGGCCGGCGGCGATCGCGCCGATGCTCGCGATCGGCGTCGGGGCCGGCATGCCGTGGGGGCTGATGGACGGGCTGTCGGTCAGCGTCGTGCCGAAGGAGCGCGCGGGGATGGCGACCGGGATCTTCAGCACGACGCGCGTTGCGGGCGAAGGGATCGCGTTAGCGATCGCCGGCGCGGTGCTGGCGACCCTCGCGCACGCCGATTTGCGGCAGGCGGCGACGGGAACATCCGACGCGACGCTGCGGGCGGCCGCGCGCCTCGCGACCGGCGATCTCGCCGGTGCGGCGGCCGGGTTGCCGGGCGTCGGTCGTGCGGCGCTGCTCGCGAGCTATGTGCATGCATTCGATCGGCTGCTGATCGGGCTCGCGGTCGTCACGGTGCTGTGTGCGGTGGTGGTGTTCGCGTTTCTCGGTGCACGGCCGGCAGTGGCGGAAGCGCGCGGCGATGACGGCGAACCGGCGCATACCGACGCGCGGGCGCGTCGCCGGACCGGACCGGCTTGCGTGGAAGCAAGCGGGCGGTGAGTGTGCGGTGAGCGGGGCGTCGTCGGGGGCGTGCAGGTCGACAATCGCGGACCGCGCGCCCGGGCATTTTGCGATGGCGCGAATCCGCGTACCGACGATCGGCCCCGCGCGCGAATGACCGTAGAGCGTTGCGTCGCCGGGCACACGCTCATCGGGAACGGCGCCGGCGCGCTCCTGCACCGACGACTCACCCGGCGCGTCACGTTTGCGCAAGCGGCCGCAGCGCCTCATCGGCCCATGCGCGCCCGCCTTGCCGCGACGGCGGCATGGTGCGGCGACTCACGCCAGCACGAGCGGCCGCAGCGCCTCACCGGCCCAGGCACGCGCGCCTTGCCGCAACGACGGCATGGTGCGGCGCCTCACGCCAGCACGAGCGGCGGCAATTCCGCATCGGCCCGCGCGTGCGCGCTTTCCACGTCAACGACCACATAACGCAGCGCATCCGGCCACAGTTGCGCGCGGCTTCCCGCCTCTTCGTCGATCGTCGCGCGCCCCTGCACGAGCCACGTCGTCTGCCGGACGAAATCGACGAACAGCAGCGCGATCGCCGGATTCACGAGCAGGTTGCCGATCGTGTTGAACAGGTTGTTGCCCGCGAAGTCGGGCAGCACGAGCGTGCGGCGATCGGGCAGGTCGACGAGCGGGGCGAACGAACCGTCCGCGCGCGGCTGCCGGCCGCGATACGAGCAGTCGGCGTCGCCCGCCGCGTTCGCGGTCGCGACGATCAGGAATGCCTGTTCATGGATGAACGCGACGACATCGTCGCTCAAGGGGCCCGGTTGGTTCATGGTTCGGTCGGCGCGTGGCCGATGCGTGCGGATTCGCGTTCCGCACGCAAGCGACATGCCATGCGGCGAGCGTGGCGCGCAGCGGTGCGTGCGCAGCTGCGCTGTGAAAAATCCGAACACCCGTCGTACCCGCTGTGCCGTCCCGGTGTTCAGAATCGGGACACTCGTGTTCGATGCGCCGGCATCGCCCCCGGCGGGCGCCCGGACGCACCGCTCCTGTTCCGTTTTCGCCCGGTTTGGCACGCATGTTGCGTAAACCGTGCAGCGCGATCCAACCGGCGCTGCATTCACACAAGCACGATGAACAGGAGACATGTATGAACCCGTTTGACCTGAAACAACTGGGCCTCGACGTCGAATACCCGTACCGTCAGCAGTACGACAACTACATCGGCGGCAAGTGGGTTCCGCCGGTGAAGGGCGAATATTTCGAGAACGTGTCGCCGATCAACGGCAAGCCGTTCTGCCGCGTGCCGCGCTCCGGCGCCGACGACATCGAGGTCGCACTCGATGCCGCGCACGCCGCGCGCCGCAAGTGGGGCAAGACGTCGGTCACCGAGCGCGCGAACCTGCTGCTCGCCGCCGCCGACCGGATGGAAAAGAACCTGAAGCTGCTCGCGGTGGCCGAGACGATCGACAACGGCAAGCCGCTGCGCGAGACGATGGCGGCCGACCTGCCGCTCGCGATCGACCACTTCCGCTATTTCGCGGGCTGCATCCGCGCGCAGGAAGGCGGCATCTCCGAGATCGACGACAACACCGTCGCGTATCACTTCCACGAGCCGCTCGGCGTCGTCGGCCAGATCATCCCGTGGAACTTCCCGCTGCTGATGGCCGCGTGGAAGCTCGCACCGGCGCTCGCGGCCGGCTGCTGCGTGGTGATGAAGCCGGCCGAGCAGACGCCCGCGTCGGTGCTGGTGCTGATGGAGCTGATCGGCGACCTGTTCCCGGCCGGCACGATCAACATCGTCAGCGGCTTCGGCAAGGAAGCGGGCGAGGCGCTCGCGACCAGCAAGCGGATCGCGAAGATCGCGTTCACCGGTTCCACGCCGGTCGGCAAGCACATCCTGCGCGCGGCGGCCGAGAGCCTGATCCCGTCGACGGTCGAACTGGGCGGCAAGAGCCCGAACATCTTCTTCGCCGACGTGCTCGACCAGGACGACGCGTTCCTCGACAAGGCGCTCGAAGGCCTCGCGATGTTCGCGCTCAACCAGGGCGAAGTGTGCACGTGCCCGTCGCGGATCCTGATCCAGGAATCGATCTACGAACGCTTCATCGAGAAGGCCGTCGCGCGCGTCGAGCGCATCAAGGGCGGCCACCCGCTCGACCTGCAGACGATGATCGGCGCGCAGGCGTCGCAGCAGCAGCTCGACAAGATCCTGTCGTACATCGACATCGGCCGCGACGAAGGCGCGCAATGCCTGACGGGCGGCGAGCGCACGGCACCGGCCGCCGACCTCGGCACGGGCTATTACGTGAAGCCGACGATGCTGTTCGGCAACAACAAGATGCGCGTGTTCCAGGAAGAGATCTTCGGGCCGGTCGCGTCGGTGATGACGTTCAAGGACGAGCAGGAGGCGATCGAACTCGCGAACGACACGTTCTACGGGCTCGGCGCGGGCGTGTGGACGCGCAACGGCACGCGTGCGTACCGGATGGGCCGCGAGGTCGAGGCCGGCCGCGTGTGGACCAACTGCTACCACCTGTACCCGGCGCACGCGGCGTTCGGCGGCTACAAGCAGTCCGGCATCGGCCGCGAGACGCACAAGATGGCGCTGTCGAACTATCAGCAGACGAAGTGCCTGCTGGTCAGCTACCAGGCCGAGGCGCTCGGGTTCTTCTGATCGCCGCAGCAGGGGGCGAAGTGCCGGGGCTGGCCGGGCGGCAGCGCAACGCTGCCCGGTACGGCGGCCGGTGCCGGACGGCGGCGACGCGTCCGGTGCCGGCTTGCCGTGGAGGGTGCGGCGGTCGGGCGCTGGCTGTCCAGCCTTCGGCCGTCGGGCGGCGTCCGCGGCGAGGTGGCAATGCGCTGGCGCCGGTTCGTCCGGCACTTCGCCGTTTTCGTGTTCCGACCTTCGATACGGGCGTCGGCATTCGCACCGGCCGGTGCGCGTTCGCGCCCGTATCGTGCCCGTATCGCACCCCGATGGCCCCGACGGAAACCAGCATGTCAGAACTGCCCGGATCCTATCCGCGTCACCCGGTGTTTCACGCGGGCGAGCTCGACGCGCATCACCGCTTCGGCGTCGCCGACGAAGCCGAGCGGATGAGCGACGTCGTGACGACGCGGCTGAGCATCGGTGTGCGCCAGTTCGTCGAATCGCAGCCGTTCATGTTCGTCGGCACGACGAGCGGCGGCCCGGCCCCGTCGCGCATGACCTGCGACATCGTGCAGGGCATGCGCGACGCGAACGGCGATCTATGGCCGGTCGTGCGCGTGATCGACACGAAGACGCTGCGCTTCGCGCTGCCGGCGCACGGCGGCCACCGGCTCGATGCGCTGGCGTGCGACGGCTGCGGCGTCGGGCTGCTGTTCATCGATTTCGTGCGCGGCATCCGCTACCGGATCAACGGCCGCGCGACGTTGCGCACCGATCTGCCGGAAGCGGACGCGGCGCCCTGGCCGGCGGACAGTCCGATCGTCGAACTGGCGGTCGCGCAGGCGTACGGCAACTGCGGCACGCGGGTCGTGCGGTTGCGGCCGGGCGCGTAGCGCGTCGCCGGGCGGGCGGCGGCACGCATGCCGCACCCGCGCGGTGCGCGGCATGCCGCCTCCGGGTGCGCCCGCATGGCGCGCATCGGCCGCACGGCGTTGAATGACGGGCTTGTCGCCGGACAACGCGGATCGGCACGGGACTTGCGTGTTGGACGTGGTCCCGGGCGGGTGAGGAGAACATGATGGGTCAACGAGTGGAGTGCATGGCCGAGCCGACGGCCGAGGACACGCGGTGCAGCGCACAGGGCGACGACGCGCTGGCCGGCCAGGCCGTGGTCAGCGTCGCGCACGACGCCGACGAGCAGGCGCGCAACCTGATCGGCTGGCGGCAGACCTACGACCAGCTCGCGGCCGGCCGCTTCGTCGGCACGCTGACCGAGCTGCCGCTCGACACGATGAAGCTGTTTCGCGAATCGACCAGCCACCTGCTGCGGCAGGCGTGCGAGGTGCGCGGCGACGCGTACTGGTTCGGCATCCCGCTGACGAGCGACGGCACCGCGCGGGTCGATGCGTGCCGCATCGGCCCCGGCGCGCTCGCGTTCCGGCCCGGCAACGTCGAATTCGAATTGCTGACACCCGCGCAGTTCTCGATCTACGGCGTGGTCGTGCGCGGCGACGTGCTGCGCCGCTACGCGGAGGAAGTCGAACACCGTGCGCTCGACGAGCGGCTGTTCGCGCAGCGCGTGATCCAGATCGGCGATATGCGGCTCGCGCGCCTGTGTGCGCTGCTCGGCGGCCGCCTCGACGGCGCGGCGGCCGCGGGTGGGCCGCTGCCCGACGCACAGCGCGACGACCTGCAGGCCGAGGTGCTGGCCGCGCTGTTCGACGCGTGTGCGCAACCGGCTGACGACGGCGCGGGCGGCGCCCCGTCGACACGGCGCTGGATCGTCGAGCAGGCGCGCGAGTACGTGCTCGCACACCGCACGCGCCCGGTCGGCGTGCCCGAGCTGTGCGAGCAGTTGCACGTGAGCCGGCGCACGCTGCAGTACTGTTTCCAGGACGTGCTCGGCATGGCGCCCGCGACCTATCTGCGCACGCTGCGGCTGAACGGCGCGCGGCGCGACCTGTGCGGGCGGGCGGCCGGTTCCGTGCAGGACGTCGCGGAGGCGTGGGGCTTCTGGCACCTGAGCCAGTTCGCGACCGACTATCGGCGGCTGTTCGGCAAGCGGCCGTCGGAGACGCTGCGCGAGCGGGCGGTGACGGTGGCGGCCGGGTGAGGCGGGCGGCGGCGCGCGGATGCCGCGGTGCGTCCGGTCATCCGGGCGACTCCCTTTTCTCCATCCCTATCCGGCGGTAGCCGCCGCTTCGCGCGGTGCAGGCCACGGCAAGGCATCCCAGTCGATCGCCCGGTAAGCGGCTTCGACCGCCGCGAGGTCGTTCGGCCGCTCGCTGCGATGCAGCCCGTGCAATGCGTCCGGCACATCGAGCGCGACCGGTACGCAGTGCGGATAGTCGCGCACGCGCAGCGCCGGGCCGATCGTCGTGAAACAGCCGAGCGTCGGCACGTCGAAACCGTCGGCGAGATGCAGCGCGGCCGTGTCGGGCGCGAACAGCACGCTCGCCCCGCTGACCCAGGCAATGAAGCGCGCGGTATCGGCCGCGTCGCGGCTCACGTCGACATAGGCCGGATGCGCGACGGGGCCGAAGCCGACCACCGGCAGCCCGTAACGCCGCGCGAGCCGCTCCACGAAAGCCGCGCGCAGCGCCGGCGGCACGCTGCGCACCGCGGTGCTCGCGCTCGGGCAGAACAGCACGTACGGCCGCCGCCATTCGGCCGGCAGGGCGGGCAGGGGCAGCCGCGCGAGCCAGCGATTGCGCTTCGCGGCGGCCGGCACCGTGGCCGGGTCCGTGCCGAGCGCGTCGAGGAAGAAGTCGATCATCGGCTGTCGCGCGAAAGCGGGCCAGTACAGGTGATTGCCGAGATCGATGCGCGGCGCGTGCGCGGGCAGTGCGTCGGCGGCGCACGGCAGCGTACGCGACGGCGCGACGACGTCGGCGGCGAGCGCATACAGCGCGTCGACGTAGCGCGGCGCGCGGGCCGGCCGGTAGAGCGTGAAGCGCAGGCCGGGATGCATCGCGCGCAGCGCGGCGAGCGCGGTCAGCCCGATCACCGAGTCGCCGAGCGCGACGCCCATTCCGTTGATCACGTACACGTCCGCCGTGCGGCCGTAGTCGAGCCGGAACGGCCGGTGGGCGGCGTGCAGCAGGCCGAGCGCCGGTGCGGCCGGCACGTGATCCTCCGCGGGGCCGCTGCCGTGCTCGAGGTCGTAGGGGGCGACGAGCGTGCCGTCGGGCGCGAGCAGCGTGCCCGGGTGCGTCAGCGCGTCGTCGCGCGACAGCGCGAGACCGGCCGGCGCGGCGCGCATTTCCATGGTCACGCGCCGCGTGCGCGGCGGCCCTGCTCGCGGATCTGCTCGAGCGTCGCGGCCGGCGTGCTGGCGTCCTGCGGGATGCGGATCTCGATCAGCGCCGGCAGCCCGCAGGTCAGTGCGCGCTCCAGTGCCGGCGCGAAGTCGGCGGTGCGCTCGACCGTCTCGCCATGCGCGCCGAACGCGCGCGCATACGCGGCGAAATCGGGGTTCGTGAGCCCGGTGCCGTGCACGCGCCCCGGATAGTTGCGCTCCTGATGCATGCGGATCGTGCCGAAATGCCCGTTGTTGACGACGATGGCGACGATGTTCAGCCCGTACTGCATCGCGGTCGCGAGTTCGTTGCCGGCCATCATGAAGCAGCCGTCGCCGGCGAGCGCGACGACGGCCCGCGACGGATACAGCGACTTCGCGGCGAGCGCGGCGGGCAGCCCGTAGCCCATCGCGCCGCTGGTCGGCGCGAGCTGCGAGCGAAAGTGCCGGTACGCGAAGTGGCGATGCAGCCAGATCGCGTAGTTGCCGGCGCCGTTGGTCAGGATCGCGTCGTGCGGCAGGCGCTCGCGCAACTGCACCATCACGTCGCCGAGCTGGACATCGCCGGGCATCGGCAGCGGCGCGTGCCATTCGCGGTACGCGCGGTGCGCGTCGGCGGCCGTGCCGGCCCACGCGGGGTGCGCCGGCGGTTCGAGCGCCGCGAGCGGCGCCGCGATTTCCGGCATCCCGGACACGATCGGCAGGTCGGCCGCATACACGCGGCCGAGCTCGTCCGCGCCCTGGTGCACGTGGATCAGTGTCTGGCGCGTCTTCGGGATGTCGAGCAGCGTGTAGCCGCCCGTCGTCGCTTCGCCGAGACGCGGGCCGAGCACCAGCAGCAGGTCGGCGTCGCGGATCCGCTTGGCGAGCGCGGGATTGATCCCGAGGCCGACGTCGCCCGCGTAGTTCGGGTGCGCGTTGTCGAAGATGTCCTGGAAGCGGAACGCGCACGCGACCGGCAGTTGCCAGCGCTCGACGAAGGTGCGCAGGTTCGCGCATGCGTCGGGCGTCCAGCCGCTGCCGCCGACGATCGCGAACGGCCGCTCGGCGCGCGCGAGCCGTTCGCGCAGCTCGTCGACCTGCGCGGCCGACGGCGACGCCGCGACGCGTTTCGCGGCCGGCACGACGGGCTGCGGCGCGCACGCGTCGGACAGCACGTCCTCGGGCAGCGCGAGCACGACCGGGCCGGGCCGGCCGGACGTCGCGACGTGGAAGGCATGGCTCAGGTATTCGGGAATGCGGCGCGGGTCGTCGATCTGCGCGACCCATTTCGCCATCTGGCCGAACATCCGGCGGTAGTCGATTTCCTGGAAGGCTTCGCGGTCGAGGTGCTCGCGCGCGCACTGGCCGACGAACAGGATCATCGGCGTCGAATCCTGGAACGCGGTGTGCACGCCGATCGACGCGTGGGTCGCGCCGGGCCCGCGCGTGACGAACGCGATGCCGGGGCGGCCGGTCAGCTTGCCGACCGCTTCCGCCATGTTCGCGGCCGCCGCTTCGTGGCGGCAGACGACCGTCTGGATCCGCGCGGTGTCGTCCGCCAGCGCATCGAGTACGGCGAGAAAGCTCTCGCCCGGCACGCAGAACACGCGTTCGACGTGATTGGCGAGCAACGCATCGACGAGCAGTCGCGCGCCGGTGGTGGCGCGCGGCTCGAGATCCTTGGAATGCGACATGGGCTGCCGTCTCCCTGGGTAGCGGGATGTACAGATTACGCCTGTTGTCGGGGCGCCGGCACGCTGGCCGGTGAAAAGTGTCGGAACGCGGGGAGCTCGGGGCGTGGATGTTGCACGCGACGTGCGGGTGTTTCGCCGCTTTGAAACGCTGGTCGGCTTTCTGCGCGACATCGGCATCAGCCGTTTCGATGTGGATGCGTCGGAGTTCGACCCGGATGCGGCCGGCCGGGCGACCCGGCCCGATCGGGCGGCCGCGATGAGGGCGGCACACGAGGCAGCGGCCCACGATCGCTGGTTTCGCGAGCAGGTGCAGCAGGCGCTGGACGATCCGCCTGCGTCGATTCCCGACGCGGAGGTGAGTGCCGACTTCGCGTCGCGCCGTGCGGCGCTGCGTGAACGGCTCGCGGGCAGGCGAGGGGATGCTTCTTGACCTTCGCGCTGCACTGGAATCCGAAGGCGTACGAGGATCGCGCCGCGATCATGGGCTACATCGGCGAGCACGACCCGCAGGCCGCAATCGAACTCGACGAACCGCTGGAACAAAGGGCCGCCACGTTGCCGGCCCGTGCAGAGCTGTATCGGCAAGGGCGAGTGGCCGGCACGCGCGAACTGGTGGTCGCGCCGAACCACGTGCTCGTGTATCGCATCAGACCGGCTGAGGGGATCGTCGAGATCCTCCGCGTGCTGCATGCGCGACGGCAGTGGCCGTGATGCCCGATATCCGCAAGTCGGCGTCGAGCGGCGGAAGAAGGATCATCTCGACAAGCTGATCGCCGCGCATGCGGTGTCGCTCGACGTCGCGCTCGTGACCAACAACGAGCGGGATTTCGTCAGCTATCCGGGATTGCGGCTGGAGAACTGGCTGAACGATTGATGGCGGTGATGGTGTCCGACGGTCATGCGGGATATCGATCCACCCGCATGACCGCCGGACCCTGCATCAGCACTCGACGATATTCACCGCCAGCCCGCCGCGCGACGTTTCCTTGTATTTCGTCTTCATGTCGGCGCCCGTCTCGCGCATCGTCTTGATCACCGAGTCGAGCAACACGTAGTGCGAGCCGTCGCCGCGCAGCGCCATGCGCGCCGCGTTGACCGCCTTCACCGACGCCATCGCGTTGCGCTCGATGCACGGGATCTGCACCATCCCGCCGACCGGGTCGCAGGTGAGGCCGAGGTTGTGCTCCATCCCGATCTCGGCCGCGTTCTCGACCTGGCGCGGCGTGCCGCCGAGCACGGCCGCGAGCGCGCCGGCCGCCATCGAGCACGCGACGCCCACTTCGCCCTGGCAGCCCACTTCCGCACCCGAAATCGACGCGTTGAGCTTGTACAGGATGCCGATCGCGGCGGCGGTCAGCAGGAAGTCGATCACGCCCTGTTCGTTCGCGCCCGGCGTGAAGCGCGTGTAGTAGTGCAGCACGGCCGGGATGATGCCGGCCGCGCCGTTGGTCGGCGCGGTGACGACGCGGCCGCCGGCCGCGTTTTCCTCGTTGACCGCGATCGCATACAGGTTGATCCAGTCGACCATCGACAGCGGATCCTGCAGCGCGCGCTCCGGATGGCCGGTCAGCGCACGATACAGCTGCGGCGCACGGCGCTTGACCTGGAACGGGCCGGGCAGGTTGCCGTCGGCTTCCGGGTTGCCGATCCCGCAGCCGCGCGACACGCACGACTGCATCACGGCCCAGATCTTCAGCAGCCCGTCGCGCGTCTCTTCCTCGGTGTGCCACGCGCGCTCGTTTTCCCACATCAGCTGCGCGATCGACTTGCCGGTCGACTCGGTCAGCGCGAGCAGCTCGGCGCCGGTGCGGAACGGATGCGTCATCTGCTCGGCCGCGCTCAGCACCTTCGTGTTCGGCGCACCGGCCGTCACGACGAAGCCGCCGCCGACGGACAGGTAGGTGCGCTCGACCAGCACGTCGCCGTTCGCGTCGGACGCGCGCAGCTTCATGCCGTTCGGGTGCTCGGGCAGCGCCTGCCGGTAGAACGCGATGTTCTCCTTCAGCACGAACGGCACCGGATGCGTGCCGAGCAGCGCGAGCTTCTTCGACTTGCGGACATCTTCCAGACGCGCGTCGATCGTCTCGGGATCGACGGTGTCGGGCGCGTCGCCGAGCAGGCCGAGCATCACGCCGCGGTCGGTGCCGTGGCCCTTGCCGGTCGCGCCGAGCGAGCCGTACAGCTCGACCTTCACACTGGCCGTCGCGTCGAGCATCCCGTCTCGCTCGAGGCCCTGCACGAACATCAGCGCCGCGCGCATCGGTCCGACCGTATGCGAACTGGACGGGCCGATGCCGATCTTGAAGAGGTCAAACACGCTGACTGCCATCTTGATACCTGCCTTGCTTTAAGAATAATGCTAGCGCGCCTGCAATGGCAGGCACGCGGCGAGCCATGCGGGCGGCATGGGGGAGAGTTGCCGCGCGACGCGCGCATAGCGCCCGTCGAGACGCGCGGCCAGATGAAAGAGTTCGGTGGCGTTTTTCGGGTCCCACTGCCCCGTATAACCCGGCAAGCCGGCCTCGCGGCGCTTCGCGTCGAACGGCACCGGCGAATTCACGAATTCCTCGTGCGTTTTCTCGCCGAGCGCGTACGGCACGAGCCAGTCGAGCGCGGCCGCGAGCGTCGCGCCGTTCGCGCCGCGCTCGCGCAGCCAGTTGCGGTTGAAGCGGCGCGCGGCGAGCGCGGCCGTCACCAGCGGTTGCAAGTCGTACACCGCGTAATGCAGCGCATCGCGTTCCTCGAAATCCCAGGTCTTGCCGTCCGGGCCGATGTTGTCGGCGAGATGCTCGACGAACAGCCGCTGCGCGGCGTTCATCATCTTGCGGTCGCCGAGCGTGAACGCGGACAGCGCAATCAGCTTGATCCGGTGGCTCTGCCAGTTGTTGCGCCAGGTGCCGGCGAGCGGGCGCTTCTGCGCGTCGATCTGCGCGACGTAACCGGCGCCGAGCTTCGCGATGAACGCCGCCGTCGCGTTACGCGTCTTGACCGGCAGCGCGCTCGCCGTCATGTCGTACGCGATGATCAGGCTGTCGAAGCGCGTCTCGTCGATCGGGTTGAAGTCCGGCTGATAGGTCGACACCCACGCGGACAGGAAGCGGTCGACGAGCTGCAGGTAGCGCGGCGCATTGGTCACGCGCCACGCGAGCGCGGCATCGCGCATCAGCTCCATGTCCTTCAGCGCATCGACGCTCTGGTCGTAGATGCCTTCGTGCGGCAGCGTGCCCTCGGTGTGCACGCGCGCCATTGCCTTCGGCTGCTCGCCGATGCGCGCGTCGACGCTGCGGATCAGTGCCTGCACGCCCGGCTCGGCCTGCGTCGTCTCGCTCGCCTGCAACGCGGGCGCCGCGCAGAAATTCATCGCCGCGCGCGCGCTGCCGGCCGTGCCGAGGCCGGCGGCCAACGACAGCGACGCGACGAGCAGCGGCACGACGCGGCGCGTGCGCGGCCGCTCCTGCGTGGCACCCTGGCCCGGAAACATCGGACGCACCATGCGGAACTCCTTGATTGGCTGGATCGCGTGTGATGTTAGCCGGATTGGCGGGCAAGCGTGAATCGATCGGGCCGGCGGCGGACGCAAAAACCGCACGCAACCGAGGGTTGCGTGCGGTGTGGTCACGGCCGGACTCCGGAGCGCGGGCAGCGTTATGCGTAGTCCGACACCGGCACGCACGAGCAGAACAGGTTGCGGTCGCCGTAGGCGTTGTCCGCACGGCCGACCGGCGGCCAGT
This sequence comes from Burkholderia sp. Bp9015, assembly GCF_003853505.1. Classification (NCBI taxonomy): domain Bacteria; kingdom Pseudomonadati; phylum Pseudomonadota; class Betaproteobacteria; order Burkholderiales; family Burkholderiaceae; genus Burkholderia; species Burkholderia sp. Bp9015. The sequence continues at coordinate 105,811 of NZ_QTPZ01000006.1, read as the reverse complement.
ACTTGTTCGTGCCGAGCGACGCGACCGGGTACGCCGCCTGCTCGCGCGAGTACGCGTGCGGCCATTCGTTCGCGGTGACGACGGCTGCCGTGTGCGGCGCGTGACGCAGCGGGTTGTCCTCGCGGTCGGCGCGGCCTTCCTCGACGGCACGGATTTCCTCGCGGATCGCGATCATCGCGGCGATGAAGCGGTCGAGTTCTTCCTGCGATTCCGATTCCGTCGGCTCGACCATCAGCGTGCCCGGCACCGGGAAGCTCATCGTCGGCGCATGGAAGCCGTAGTCCATCAGGCGCTTCGCGACGTCGTCGACGCTGATGCCGCTCGTTTCCTTGAGCGGGCGCAGGTCGAGAATGCACTCGTGCGCGACCAGCCCGCCCGGGCCCGAATACAGCACCGGATAGTGCGGCGCGAGGCGCTTCGCGATGTAGTTCGCGTTGAGGATCGCGGTTTCCGTCGCGGCGGTCAGGTTCTTCGCGCCCATCATCGCGATGTACATCCACGAGATCGGCAGGATCGACGCCGAGCCGTACGGCGCGGCCGACACCGCGCCGATGCCGTCTTCCGCACGCGCGTAGCCGGTCGAACGCTGGTTCGGCAGGAACTTCGCGAGGTGCGCGCCGACCGCGACCGGGCCGACGCCCGGGCCGCCGCCGCCGTGCGGGATGCAGAAGGTCTTGTGCAGGTTCAGGTGCGACACGTCGCCGCCGAACTGGCCCGGCGCGGTCAGGCCGACCATCGCGTTCATGTTCGCGCCGTCGACGTACACCTGGCCGCCGTGCGCATGCACGATCTCGCAGATCTCGCGGACGTTCTGCTCGAACACGCCGTGCGTCGACGGATACGTGATCATGATCGCCGCGAGATCGTTCGCGTGCTGCTCGGCCTTCGCCTTCAGGTCGGCGATGTCGACGTTGCCTTGCGCGTCGCACGCGACGACCACGACCTTCATGCCGGCCATGTGCGCCGACGCCGGGTTCGTGCCGTGCGCGGAGGCCGGGATCAGGCATACGTCGCGATGCGCTTCGCCGCGCGATGCGTGGTATGCGTGGATGATCAAGAGGCCCGCGTATTCGCCCTGCGAGCCGGCGTTCGGCTGCAGCGACACGGCCGCATAGCCGGTCGCGGCGACGAGCATCTGCTCGAGCTGGTCGATCATCTCGCGGTAGCCGACGGTCTGCTCGGCCGGCGCGAACGGATGGATCCGGCCGAATTCGGGCCACGTGACCGGCAGCATTTCCGACGTCGCGTTCAGCTTCATCGTGCACGAACCGAGCGGGATCATCGAGCGGTCGAGCGCGAGATCCTTGTCCGACAGGCTGCGCAGGTAGCGCAGCATTTCGGTTTCGGAATGGTGGCGGTTGAACACGTGGTGCGTCAGGTACGCGCTCGTGCGCTCGAGGCCGGCCGGCAGCACGGCGACGCCGCCGAGGCCCGCGTCCAGCGCGTCCACGGCCGGCGCGGTGCCGCCCGCGGCCTGCGCGAACACGGCGAGGAGATCGGCGAGGTCGTCGCGGGTCGTCGTTTCGTCGACCGACACGCCGACTTGCGTGTCGCTCACGCGACGCAGGTTGATGCGCTTGGCCTTCGCGAATTCGTGGACCTGCGCGGTGCGTGCGCCGGTATCGATCGTCAGCGTGTCGAAGAACGTGTCGTTGACGGTCGCGAAGCCGAGCTGCTTCACGCCGGCGGCGAACAGCGCCGCGATGCGGTTCACGCGCAGCGCGATCGTCTTCAGGCCGTGCGGGCCATGGTAGACCGCGTACATGCTCGCCATGATCGCGAGCAGCGCCTGCGCGGTACACACGTTCGACGTCGCCTTCTCGCGGCGGATGTGCTGTTCGCGCGTCTGCAGCGCGAGGCGCAGCGCGGGCTTGCCCTGCGCGTCGACGGTCACGCCGACCAGGCGGCCCGGCATCTGGCGCTTGAATTCGTCACGCACGGCCATGTAAGCGGCGTGCGGGCCGCCGAAGCCCATCGGCACGCCGAAGCGCTGCGTGTTGCCGACCGCGACGTCCGCGCCCCATTCGCCGGGCGGCGTCAGCACGGTCAGTGCGAGCAGGTCGGCCGCGACGACCACATGGCCGCCGGCCGCGTGGATCGCTTCGGTGAGCGCGCGGTAGTCGCGCACGTCTCCGTACACGCCCGGGTACTGGAGCAGCACGCCGAACGCGTTCGCCTGCGCGGCGTCGGCCGCCGGGCCCGTCTTGACCTCGATGCCGATCGGCAGCGCGCGCGTGCGGATCACTTCGAGCGTCTGCGGCAGCACGTCGTCGGCGACGTAGAACACGTTCGACGCCGGCTTGCCGGTGCGCTGCAGCAGCGTCATCGCTTCGGCTGCGGCGGTTGCTTCGTCCAGCAGCGATGCGTTCGAGATCGCGAGGCCCGTGAGGTCGGCGACCATCTGCTGGAAGTTCAGGAGCGCCTCGAGGCGACCCTGGGAAATTTCGGGCTGGTACGGCGTGTAGGCCGTGTACCACGCCGGGTTTTCGAGCACGTTGCGCAGGATCACGGCCGGGGTGTGCGAGTCGTAATAGCCCTGGCCGATATACGAGCGGAACACCTGGTTCTTGTCCGCGAGGGCGCGCAGCGCGGCGAGGGCTTCGGCCTCGCTCTTCGGTTGCGCGAACGGGCCGAGCGGCAGCGTTTCGGCGCGGCGGATCGAGGCCGGGATCACGGCGTCGATCAGGGCGGCGCGCGACGCGAAGCCGAGCGTGTCGAGCATGGCCTGCTGGCTGGCGGCATCGGGGCCGATGTGGCGTTCTGCGAACGCGTCGTGCGTTTCGAGCGCGGCGAGCGAGAGGGGCGTGCGGTTCATCAGGCGGTCCGGGTGTTCGAGCTTCATGGCGTGACTCTGGTCCCGCGCGGGCCGAGGCCGGCCCCGCGCGGTTCGGGTAAGGAAAATTAGTCGATCAGCTTGCTGTAGGCGTCAGCGTCGATCAGCTTGTCGGTCGAGGCGCCGGCCGCGAGCTTGATCTTGAAGAGCCACACGCCGTATGCGTCGCTGTTCACTTCTTCCGGCGAGTCGGCGGCTTCTTCGTTGATGGCGACGACTTCGCCGGACACCGGCGAGTAGATGTCGGATGCCGCCTTCACCGATTCGACGACGCCGACGGCGTCGCCCGCGTTCACCGACTTGCCGACTTGCGGCAGCTCGAGGAAGACGATGTCGCCGAGCGTGCTCTGCGCGTGATCGGTGATGCCGACCGTCAGCGTGCCGTCGGCTTCGGTGCGGACCCACTCGTGTTCGTCGGTGTACTTCAGATCGGCCGGGACGTTGCTCATCGGATGCTCCTGGATAAAAGGGTGTGTTCGTTATGCTGGCGCGCCGCCGGGGCGCGCCGGGTGTGGTTGCGCCGGGCGCCATTTCCCGGCTTCACGGCAGGCGGCCTCCCGGTCGCCTCCCGGTCGTTACGCAGCGAGGACCTTGCCGTTGCGCACGAACGGCAGTTTTACCACGCGCGCGGGAAGTTGCTTGTCTCGAATCTGCACGTGGACCGTGTCGCCGACCTGGACGGCCGCCGGCACGCGCGCGAATGCGATCGACTCCTGCATCGACGGCGAGAACGTGCCGCTCGTGATCTCGCCTTCGCCGTGCGGCGTGACGACCTTCTGGTGCGCGCGCAGCACGCCGCCCGCCTTGCCGTTTTCCTTCTGCAGGATCAGGCCGACGAACGCGGCGCGCGTGCCGTTTGCCTCGAGCGCGGCGCGGCCGACGAACTCGCGCGGCGCCGACAGGTCGACCGTCCACGCGAGGCCCGCGTCGAGCGGCGACACGGTGTCGTCCATGTCCTGGCCGTACAGGTTCATGCCGGCCTCGAGGCGCAGCGTGTCGCGCGCGCCGAGCCCGCACGGACGCACGCCGTTTTGCTGCAGCGCGTTCCACAGCGCTACGACGTGCACGGCCGGGACGATCACCTCGAAGCCGTCTTCGCCGGTGTAGCCGGTGCGCGCGACGGTGAGGTCGCCGAACGGCGTGCCGGCGACCTGCGCGGCGTTGAACGGCTTCAGCTCGCTGGTCGCGGCGCGCGCGGCGGGCACCGTCGTCCAGACCTTTTCACGGGCGTTCGGGCCCTGAACGGCGACGATCGCGAAATCGCGGCGCGGCGCGATGGTCAGGCCGTAGCCGCCTTGTTCGTTGAGCTGGTTGAACCACGCGATGTCCTTCTCGGCCGTGCCGGCGTTGACGACGACGCGGAAGAAGTCTTCGGTGAAGTAATAGACGATCAGGTCGTCGATGACGCCGCCCTGCGGATTGAGCAGGCACGAGTAGAGCGCCTTGCCGGGGATCTTGAGCTTGCCGACGTTGTTCGCGATCGCGTGCTCGAAGAACGCGCGCACGCGGCTGCCGGTGAAATCGACGACGCACATGTGCGACACGTCGAACATGCCGGCGTCGGTGCGCACGGCTTCGTGTTCTTCGATCTGCGAGCCGTAGTTGACGGGCATGTCCCAGCCGCCGAAGTCGACCATGCGGGCATTGAGCGCGCGGTGCGCGGCGTTGAGCGGGGTTTGATTCAGTGCAGTCATCGAGGCCTCAGGCAAGGCGCTTGCGCGCGGGTCAGAACGGCCATGTGCCGACCGTCGCGGCCTTGGGGCCTGCGAAACGATCCGGTACATGCCCCTCTGTCCTCGATACCTGAGAGATTGCGCCGCGGCCACAAGCCGGCGAACGCGCGCCCCTTCGGTGGGCAGCCTGCCCGCGCAGCCAATGTGCTGCGGGCTACTGCCGCTCTCCAGAGTGCGGGGAGTGCGGCCCGCGCAATGCGCGGACGGGATTCCCCGACGCGGTCGGTCCTTTTGCCTGAGAGTTTGCGGGTGTGCCCCTTCGGCGGCGCGACCGGCGTTGCTGCTATGCGGTCACACGCTCTCCCGACGCGTGCGGGCGACTGTACGCGAGCGGGTGGGCATTGTCAATTTGAGCAAAAGAATGTCGCTTCGCGACAAGCGGCGGCGTGGGCGCCGCCGCTTCTGCCGGCACCGGCGGGCGCCGGCATGGCCGGGATTACTCGCCGATCGCGCGCGCGGCCGTGTCGAGTTCCTGGTTCAGCACGCGCTGCTCGTCGCCGGACAGGCCGCCGTTGTGCTGGCCCGACATGTCGTTCGCTTCCTGGCGGATCACGTCGAGGCGGTGGTGCAGCTGCGCGCCGTACGGCGGCGGGTAGTAGCCGCCGTTCACGCGCGCGTCGATGCGCCGGTGCAGGTTGTCGATCCGGCCCTGGACCTCCTGCAGGCGATCGTTCGCGACGACCTGCGGATTCGGCCGCGGCGGGGGCGGGGGCGCCTGTCGGGCCGGCCGCTGCGGCTGCACGACACAGGCCACGAGCGAGGAAACCAGGACGCAGCATGCCGCTGCGCGAATCAACCGTTGCATCACATTCTCCTGACGGTTTGGTGTCGGATCGACTTTTTGAGAAACGCGTCAGACCGGACGACCGCTGACTTTCGTTCCCGCACCATTTGTAACGGAATGTTCGGGATCGTGGCGCCGTGGCGGCTGACGGGGGCGCGCAGCCGGGGCGGCGCGGCGCGAGGTGGCGGCTGCGGCCGGGGCGACGACCCGGCCGGCGGCCGTCAGACTGTGCGACGCACGAACGGTACCCGGCGGCCTTCGTGCTCGCTCTGCGCGGCGAGCTCGATGATCGTCATCACGTCGACGGCGTCCTGCGGCGTGACCGGGAACGGCGCGCCGTCGTGGACCGACGCGGCGAGCGCGCGATAGAACTCCGCGTACTGCCCGTCGAGCGTCGGCACAGGCCGCTCGACCTCGACCTCGCCGTCGAGCACGCGCAGCACGCCGGGCGGGTTGCCGCCGCCGAACTCGACGTGATCCGGCGTGAGGCCGGCCTTCAACTGGTCTTCCTGCGTGTCGAGCCCGAACTTCTGGTAGCTGCCGCGCGTGCCGTGCAGCGTGAAGCGCGCGGGCTCGATCGCCGACAGCGCGCTCGCATGCAGCGCGACGTCCTTGTCCGGATAACCGAGCAGCAGGTGCACGAAATCGGGCGCCGTGCCGTTGTCGCGGCGTGTCTTGACCGTGGCGCTGACCGTTTCCGGCAGCCCGAACAACGCGAGCGCCTGATCGATCAGGTGCGGGCCGAGATCGAGCAGCAGGCCGCCGCCGCGTGCGGGCTCCTCGCGCCAGCGCGTGCGCGGCGTCGGCCGGAAGCGGTCGAAGTGCGACGCGAAATAGGTGAGCCGGCCGAGTTCGCCGGATTCGACGATGCGGCGCACGGTGAGGAAATCGCCGTCCCAGCGGCGGTTGTGGAACGGCGCGAACAGGCGGCTGCGCGCGTTCGCGAGCCGCGCAAGCGCGAGCGCTTCGTCGGCCGTGAGCGTGACGGGCTTGTCGACGACGACGTGGCGGCCGGCCTGGAGCACCTGGCGCGCGAGCGCGAAGTGCGTGTCGTTCGGCGTGGCGATCACCACGCAGTCGATATCGTCGAGGCCGAGCAGCGTGTCGAGATCGGGGACGATGCGGGCGCCCGGAAAGGCGGCGCGCGCGCGATCGGGTTGCCCCGTCGCGATCGCGGCGACCTCGGTGCGGCCGCTCGTGGCGATCACCGGCGCGTGGAACGTCGCGCCGGCGAAACCGAAACCCATCAAACCAATCCTGAGCAATGACGACATGGCAATCCCTGGCTGCGTACGAAACGAAAAGAGGGCGCGCCGCTGGGGCGCGAGGACGACCGGCTATTTTGGCATGGCGCGGCGGCCCGCACCGGCGCGTTCGGCAAAACGCGCGGCACGATGCGGCGCATGCGCGGCCGCAGCCGGCATTTGGCGCGGGACGGGCAGGCGCTGCACTCGGCAGGCCGGGCGGCCGACGCTGCGGCGTGCGGGCCGGGCACTTCCCATCGCGACGGTCGCCCATTGTGACCGATCGGGCCGTGGATGGGGCCGGATTGGCCGTCCGGACAAGGAAGCGAGGGCCGGATCAAGCGCCGAACCGGGAGACGAAAACGACGGCCTGCCCGTCCGGCCCCGTCCGGCGGCGCTCCCGAAAAGCGCGTCGCCGACGTGTTAACATGCGCGTCCTGCCCCGCGTGTCCGCCTGCATTCCAGGCCCGTCGCGCGCGGCATCCTCCCGGCGTTCGCCGTCAACCGCAACATCATCCGCCATCATGTCCGCAGGCCTCAACTCCGCTCAGAACGAAGCGGTGCGCTACCTCGACGGTCCCTGCCTCGTGCTCGCCGGCGCGGGCAGCGGCAAGACCCGCGTGATCACGCAGAAGATCGCGCACCTGATCGAAGCGAAAGGCTTCGAGCCGCGCCACATCGCGGCCGTCACGTTCACGAACAAGGCCGCCGCCGAAATGCGCGAGCGCGTGTCGAAGCTGCTCGAGGGCAAGACGCTCACCACGCCCGGCAAGGAAGGCCGCAAGGTGCCCGTCAACCAGCTCACCGTATGTACGTTCCACTCGCTCGGCGTGCAGATCCTGCGCCAGGAGGCCGAGCACGTCGGGCTGAAGCCGCAGTTCTCGATCATGGATTCGGACGACTGCTTCGGGATGATCCAGGAGCAGATCGGCACCACCGACAAGGGCCTGATCCGCAAGATCCAGAGCACCATCTCGCTGTGGAAGAACGGCCTGATCATGCCCGAGGAGGCGATGACGATCGCGGCCAACGAGGACGAGCACCAGGCGGCGCTGGTCTACCGCAACTACGTCGCGACGCTGCATGCATACCAGGCGGTCGACTTCGACGACCTGATCCGCCTGCCGGCCGAGCTGTTCGCGAAGAACGAGCAGGTGCGCGACCGCTGGCAGAACAAGCTGCGCTACCTGCTGATCGACGAATACCAGGACACCAACGCGTGCCAGTACGAGCTGCTGAAGTTGCTCGCCGGCCCGCGCGCCGCGTTCACGGCGGTGGGCGACGACGACCAGGCGATCTACGGCTGGCGCGGCGCTACGCTCGAGAACCTCGCGCAGCTCGGCAAGGACTTCCCGAAGCTGCACGTGATCAAGCTCGAGCAGAACTACCGGTCGACGGTGCGGATCCTGACCGCTGCCAACAACGTGATCGCGAACAACCCGAAGCTGTTCGAGAAGAAGCTGTGGTCCGAGCACGGGATGGGCGACTCGATCACCGTCACGCCGTGCAACGACGAGGAGCATGAGGCCGAATCGGTCGTGTTCCGGCTGTCCGCGCACAAGTTCGAGCGGCGCGCGCAGTTCCGCGACTACGCGATCCTGTATCGCGGCAACTTCCAGGCGCGAATCTTCGAGCAGGTGCTGCGGCGCGAGCGGATTCCATACGTGCTGTCGGGCGGCCAGTCGTTCTTCGACAAGGCCGAGATCAAGGACCTGTGCGCGTACCTGCGGCTGATCGCGAACGCCGACGACGATCCCGCGTTCATCCGCGCGGTCACGACGCCGCGCCGCGGCATCGGCAACACGACGCTCGAGGCGCTCGGCTCGTTCGCGGGCCAGGCGAAGGTGTCGCTGTTCGAGGCCGTGTACATGGGCGGGATCGAGGCGCGGCTGTCCGCGCGGCAGGTCGAGCCGCTCAGGATGTTCTGCGACTTCATCCAGCGCCTGACCGATCGCGCGGACAAGGAGCCCGCGACCGTCGTGCTCGACGACATGATGGAGGCCATTCACTACGAGGCCTACCTGTACGACGCGTTCGACGAGCGGCAGGCGCAGTCGAAGTGGCAGAACGTGCTCGAATTCCTCGAATGGCTGAAGCGCAAGGGCACCAAGCCCGAGACCGAAGCCGTCGACGGCGAGGCCGACGGCTTCCACAACGCGGACGGGCTTGCGGACACCGGCAAGAACCTGCTCGGCCTGATCCAGACCGTCGCGCTGATGTCGATGCTCGAAGGCAAGGACGAGGATCCGGATGCCGTGCGGCTGTCGACCGTCCATGCGTCGAAGGGGCTCGAGTATCCGCACGTGTTCCTGGTCGGCGTCGAGGAGGGCATCATGCCGCACCGCGGCGGCAGCGAGGACGACGGCCCGATCGACAACGAGCGGATCGAGGAGGAGCGCCGGCTGATGTACGTCGCGATCACGCGCGCGCAGCGCAGCCTGCACCTGAACTGGTGCAAGAAGCGCAAGCGGGCGCGCGAGACGGTCGTGTGCGAGCCGTCGCGCTTCATTCCCGAGATGGGGCTCGACGAAGCGCCGCCGCCGACGCCGGAGGAAGCGCCGATGACGCCGAAGGACCGGCTCGCGAGCCTGAAGGCGCTGTTGCAGAAGTGAGGCGGCGCGCTTCGGCGCACGGACGCCCCGGCGATCCGGATAAACGAAACCCCCGCGATGCGTGTGCGCCGCGGGGGTTTTTTCTGGCCGGCAGGCGTTACTTCGACGCGTTGACCATGTAGTCGACGGCCGCCTTCACGTCGGCGTCGGACGCGCTCGACCCGCCCTTCGGCGGCATCGCGCCCTTGCCGTGCAGCGCGTAGTTGTAGACGGTATCCATCGAGTCCTTCAGGCGCGGCGCCCAGTCTTCCTTGCTGCCGAACTTCGGCGCGCCGAGCACGCCGGCCGCGTGGCACGCCTGGCAGACCTGCGTGTACAGCGCCTTGCCGGCGGAGGCGGCGTCGGCGCTGGTCGGCGCGGCCGCGGGCTTTTCGCCGGCCTTCGGAATCGCGGCGATCGCGGCCATTGCAGCGGCGGCCTGCGCGTTCGATGCATCGGCGCCCGAAGCGCCTGCCGCACCCGCCGCGCCGCTCGCCGCCGGTGCCGCATTGGCGGCCGGGGCAGCCGGTTCGGGGAAGTTCGCGCCGTCGTTGTTCGCCATGTAGACGATCGCACGCGCGATTTCATAGTCGCTGACGTCGTCGGGGCTCGTGCCGCCGCGCGGCGGCATCGCGCCCTTGCCCGACAGCGCCGTTTTCAGCAGCGTGTCGAAGCCCTGCGAGATGCGCGGTGCCCAGTCGTCCTTGTTGCCGAACTTCGGCGCGCCGGCGGCGCCCGTGCCGTGACAGGTCACGCACACGGCCTTGTAGACTTCCTCGCCGGTCTTGTACGTGCGGGGCGCATTGGCGTCCTTCACGTCGACTTTCGCGAGCGGTGCGATCCGCGCGGCGACCTGTTCGTCGGATAGCGCATCCGTGCCCGCGCCCGAACGGAACGCATGGTTGGCATAAGTGGCAAACAGGACGATCAGGGCGATCGGAATCGCGAATGAGGCGATGACGACGGCAATCAGCTGCCCGGGGGTTTTGACGGGAGATTCGTGGGGTGCTTCGCTCATGCTTGCCTCGTCTCCGTGATTAGGAATTGTGAGCGCGGTGCAACGGCAAAATGGCTGGCGATCCAATGAGTCCGGACGATTATAGACGGAACGTTTACATCACGGCGAGCGGCGCGAAGGCGCGTGTTTACCCGCACGAATTGCGGGCCTGACGGGGTTTCGGCGGGCAAGGTGGACGCGTTTTGGGAAACCGGGTATCCTTGCGGTCTTGTCAATGGTGGGCGGCCGGTTTATTGGGGTCGTTTCGCTGTCGTCACTGTCATATGCGCCCGTAGCTCAATGGATAGAGTACTGCCCTCCGAAGGCAGGGGTTGCTGGTTCGATCCCAGCCGGGCGCGCCAAAAATAGGTCGTGAAATCAAGGACTTTTGCGCAGCTCGGGCAACGCCGTTAAAGATTTCCGGCTTTTTGCAGCAATTCTGCTGCAGTCATCCCCCGCACTCGCACCTATACCCTGTTCCCCAACCAGATAAGGAACAGGCGATGGCTTCCATCACGCACCGTGGCCCCTACCAGTACCAAGCCCTGATTCGCCGCAAGGGCTATCCCGCCCAGACCGAAACGTTCGAGACGCTTGAGGAAGCCCAGAAGTGGGCCGCTAAGACCGAGGCCGAGATGACTCTTGGCTCCTTTATCGACCGGTCGGCGCTTGAGCGCGTAACCTTCGGCGACCTGCTGGCCCGGTATGCCAAGGAGGAGACACCCAAAAAGCGTGGCTCGCAAACCGAAGTGGTCCGCATCCGCGCGCTGCAGAAGCACGTGCTCGCCGCCCGGCCGCTGGCGACGTTGCGCAAGGTCGATTTCGCGAACTACCGGGACGAGCGCCTGAAAAAGTGCTGTGCCGAAACTGTCCGGCGAGAACTGGTCATCATCTCGGCCGTTTTCAGGACCGCGCGGGAGCTGTGGGAGGTGCCGATGGGCAATCCGCTCGACGGCGTCAAGTGGCCGGCGAAGGGGCAGCATCGCGAGCGGCGGCTTCGGGGCGATGAAGAAGCACGGCTGCTGGAGGCTGCAGGCCAGAGCAAGACGCCGGCCCTGAAACGTCCGGCGCGAAGTGCCGCTCGCGACGTACCTGGCGGCAATGCAGTGGCAATGCAGTTACAGTTGCGCGATCTGCTGATATCGGCCGGCAGCTTCGGTCCGTCCGAGTGCGGCCTGAAACTCCGCATGCAACTCCCGCTGCGTCGTTTCCGCGTCGGCCGCGATGGCTGTGTCGATCGCCTGTATGCGGCGGATGATCGCCAGCGCATCGGGCGTTTGCGGTGCGCTCAGCGACATCAGCAGGGGCGAGCGCGCTTCCGCGAGACGCGCCGCGCCGCACCAGTCCGCCATCGTCGCGGCATGTTCGATTGCCTGCGTCAGTTGCCACACGCGTGCGAGTAATGTGGGTTGATCCATCGTGACGATCACTCCAGTGCCATTTCAAAAGTACCGCGCGGCTCGATACATCCGGTGGGCCTTATGACTTGTTGGTGGCGAGTGCGCCGGCGCTATTGGTGCCGCCGAACAACTGCGTCAGATACTGCGAGTTGTTCTGCATCCGCGCCATGAGCGTATTGAGGGCGGTGAATTGCGCATTGTACTGATCGGTCAACTGATTCGCATACGCTTGCAGGGTCTTCGCTTGCGTCTTCGCGTCGGCGAGGTCGCTGTTCAGCGCGTTGACGCGCGTATCGATGATCCCACCCGTCTGCAGATACGACGTGATGTTGTTGTTCAGCACTGCGCCGATGCCATTCGTCGCGTTGAAGGCGGTCGCTAGCGAGGCCGAATTGTGCGTCAGGGCGTTCGACAAAGCCGCACTATCGACGCTGAGCGTGCCGCTCGGCGTCAGGTTGATGCCGAGCGCGCTCAGGCTCACGGTGCTGCTGCCGCTTGTTACGCCCTTGGAAAGGGCCGTGGCAAGCGAGCCGACGATCGAATTCAGCATCGAATCGCCGATGAGTGGCCCGCCCTGGCTGCCGGCAGCGGCGGTCGAGTCGAAACTCGACAGCGACGATGCGGTGCTCACGAATGAGTTGTATGCCGAGACGAAGCCGTTGATCGCGTTGGTCGCTGACGTGTTGTCCGCCGCGACCGTGAGGGTTTGGGTCGTGTTTGCCGCCGACGTGGCGAGGTTGAGCGTCACGCCTGTAATGGCGCCGGTGATCGTGTTGCTGGCGCTCTGGATATTGGTGATGCCGTCGATGCTGAGCATCGCGTCTTGTGCGTTGTTTTTCTCGACGTAGTTGTTTGTTGCGACGCCCGAGCTGTCGACGGTCGCGAGGCTGGCCAGCCCGTCTGTCGAATTGGTCGATACCTGGATCGTGTTCGCCGCCCCTGTCACGTTCGAGGTCAGCACGAGGTGCGACCCATCCGTGCCGGTAACGACGGTGGCGGTCACGCCGGGATTGCCACTCGCCGAATTGATTGCGCTGGCGATGCCCGCGAGCGTGTTGTTGCCGGTGTTGATTCCGACGGTCATCGGCGCGCCGCTGCCGAGCGTGATGGTGAGGCTGCCCGTCCCGAGCTGTTTGGTGGACGGCTGCACGCCCGCTGTCAGTGCAAGCTTCTGCGCGGTGGCGACTTGCGTTACCGCAATCGAATAGCTGCCGGCGACCGAGCCCGTCGACGTGGTGGCGCTCAGGCCGCTGCCGCTCGCGGTGGCGGTGGTTTTCGCCAGAGCCGATCCGTCGGTGAGCCCGGACAGCGCCGATTGCAGGGAGGACAGTGCCGACTTGAGCGAGCCGATGGCCGACAGCGTGGTGTTGTCGAGATTTTGCCGGTTGACGTTCTGCGTGGTCTGTGCGGCCATCTTGGCCGTAACCATCGCGGAAACGAGTGCGGACGTGTCCGTGTTCGAGTTCGTCACTCCGCTGATGATGGACTGCGCCGCCTGTGTCAGCGCGCTGTTGGCCGTGGTGCTGGAAATGTTCGTCGTCGACATCGAGGACTCCGTCTGGTAAAAAGTGCGCCGCCGGGCGCATTGGCGTGGCGGCGCCGATGTGCCGCACGATGCGCAAAATGCTTATCTGAAGGCGAGCCCTCGGATAAGCATTCTTTCTTTGGCATCCGTATTGACCGCCACGTCACGCATTTCTTGAATGCGTGACGTGGCGCGTTATCTAGCCCTTATTGCAGGAGCTTCAGAACCTGCTGCGGCATCGAGTTCGCTTGCGCGAGCACCGAGATGCCAGCTTGCTGCAGCACTTGAGCCTTCGACAGGTTGGCGGTTTCCTGTGCGAAGTTCGCGTCGGTGATCTGTGCGCTGGCTGCGTTCAGGTTGGTCGATTGCGCAGTCGTTTGCGAGATCGCTGCCTGGTAGATGTTGATGTCCGAACCGAGCTGAGCTTGTGCGGTGTTGATCGTCGTCAGCGCCGTGTCGACCGTGTCCATCATCGTCTGCGCGGCGGCGTAGGTCTTGACGTTGCCGGTCAGGCCGAGCGTCGCCGTATCGTACTTGCCAGTCAGATCCAGCGACAGTTGTTGGCCAGATTTTTCACCGATCTGGAAATTCAGCACCGCGCCGGCGTTCGCGGTACCGTCGAGCAAGTTGATGCCGTTGAACGTCGTTTGGCTGGTAATCCGGCCGATTTCGGTAATACGCGCTTGCACTTCGGTGTCGAGATTGTTGGCTGCAGCCGAGCCGATCGAATCGTCCGAAGCCTGAACTGCCAGTTGGCGGATACGTTGCAGGTTGGCGGTAATTGCCGAGAGGCCGCTCGAAGCAGTTTGAGCCATCGACACCGCGTTGTTCGCGTTCGCGACGCCTTGGTTGTACGCGTTGATCGACGCCGTCATCGTCGTCGAGATCGCGAGGCCGGCTGCGTCATCTGCTGCCGAGTTGATGCGCTTGCCCGACGACAGGCGGTTGATTGCCTGCGACAGCGCGTTCTGCGTATTCGACAGGTTGGTTTGCGCCGTTTGCGAATAAAGGTTGGTGTTGATATTCAGCATTTCTATCCTCGTTTTTGGAAAACGCCCGGTTTAAATTTGGCTGTTTCGTGTTCGGCGTCGCGCTTTTTGGCATCCTGCATCGCCCGCCTTTCCTGGTTGTCGGCGACCATGCGACCAAACTTTAGGGGCAGATGCGAAGTTGCTTTGGCGTACCGGCTGGCCGAACTGGCTCTGTGGTTTGCCAAGCATGGCCTCGACGCCTGCGTATGCGCTTTCGTTCGTTCGGTGTGAGGACCTGCGGCGCTCCCACGCGGCAGCCGGTTGACGTACCGACGATGCCGCACCGGACGTGCGGCTGGCCTGTTGAATTCCGCGCGTGGTCCAGCGAGACCCGTGGCAGATTCGGTTTTGACAAGGAATACTGTTGAAGCTGAAGCAATGACTGGACGCGGATCGCGTTCCGGCGAGGTGCGGACATCAACCACATTTTTAGGTTGGGGGCGGTACGGATCGGTTGGGAGATGGCAGGCGGCGCGGTAGTCGCTCGGTTTGCAGCCGGCAGCCGATTTTTTTTGTTGTTAGTAGGTAAGCACGCAAAGCCCTGCTGGTACCAATGGATACGTGCATGCAGTGCCGGCCGCCTCAGAACCAGACCTCGGTGGTTCGAAACCAAATTGGAGGGGGCGCCGAAGATTTGGCTCTATTTTTTATAGTGGGGAAGCACCAGGGGCATTGGGTGCGTTTGGGTAGAGTCTGGCGCGCATTTAAAGGGCCCGAACGGCGCGCGGCAAGGCTGGACGGGCGTTCGAACGCCTGCGATGCGTGATTGCGACGGAAAAGTGGTAAACCGGTAGGCGAAGCTATGTTTACCTGATATCATGGCGGGCTGAATTGAGATTTTCTGTCACGCCTATGCCGTCTCGGCATTCCTGCTGGCAGTCAAACGCGGCGCTGCACGCGGCTTGTGAAGCGTACCCGCGGTGCTTTGTGCCTCTCTTTTCCGGCCTCCGAGGCCGTATTTCCGCTCGTTTCGCCTGTTGTGGGGACGCCCGGATGGCCGGTGCGTGGCGCTTGGCCGCTACGTTTTTGACCGTTTAAGCAATTTAGGAACGACATGACGACGATTCTTCTGAAGGAAAACGAGCCGTTCGAAGTGGCGATTCGCCGCTTTCGCCGTGCTATCGAAAAAAATGGCCTGATCGCTGAACTGCGCGAACGCCAGTCCTACGAAAAGCCGACCGCAGTCCGCAAGCGCAAGAAGGCAGCAGCCGTCAAGCGCCTGCACAAGCGCCTGCGCAGCCAGATGCTGCCGAAGAAGCTCCACTAAGAGCGTTTACGGTTCGCCGCGAAACGGCGGAGCGTGCTTCGATAGAAGCCGCTCCGTCGTTTTGCTTTTCGGGGCCGGAAAAGGTTGCCGATCGTGGCGGAAAAGTGGCCGATCGACTGCCAGACGGTCGAATGGCCGCACGGCCGCACGGCGGTTCCGCCGGCAGCAAACGGGCAAGGCCGCCGACGTGCTCACCGGGAAATCGGCGCCGCGTTCGGGCTCGCCTTGCGCGGATCACCTGGCGGCGCGTGCTGACGTGCCGGTGCGCGCCAAGGCGACCGGCCCGTGAGCTTCGTCGCCGTCAGCCCGCCTTGCGGCGCCGTGCCGGCTGCTGCTTGCCGCCGAGCGCCGCGCATTGGGCGTGACACGGGCAACTGGTCTCATGGTCGTTGACCATCCCGGTCGCCTGCATCAGCGCATAGCAGATCGTCGAGCCGACGAACTTGCAGCCGTACTCCTTCAGCGCCTTGCTGAGCGCATCCGACTGGGCAGTCGACGCGGGCGCGTCGCGATACGACTGCCACGCGTTCTGGACCGGCGTGTGGTCGACGAACGACCACAGGAATTGCGCGAGCGATCCGTGATCCTCGCGAATGCGCTGCACGGCCCGTGCATTGGTCACCGCGGATTCGACCTTCGCGCGATTGCGGACGATGCCGGGGTTCTCGAGCAGTTTCTCGATGCGCTTCGGCGTGAAGCGCGCGACCGCGTCGACATCGAAGTCGGCGAACGCCTCGCGGTAGCCGGCGCGCATGTTCAGGATCGTCGACCACGACAGTCCCGCCTGCGCGCCTTCCAGAATCAGCATCTCGAACAGATGGCGATCGTCATGCGACGGCACGCCCCACTCGGTATCGTGATAGTGAGCATCCGCTTCCGTCTTTACCCAGTTGCACCGCTGCGACATCGCCGGCCTCGTTCCAGTGTCGATTCGATCGTGCCAGCATAGCGGAAGGCCCATTCACGGTATAGCTGGCCGAACGGCAGATGGGCGCGCGGCACCGATCCGGTTAAGCTTGGCGCCTGTTCGAATCAGCAGGATCAACGCATGACGGCATTCCTTTTTGCGATCGGCATCGACGGCGGCGGCACGGGCACCCGCGCGGTACTCGCCGACCGGCACGGGCGCGAACTCGCGCAGGGGCGCGGCGGCCCGTCGGGGCTCGGCCTCGGCATCGAGCGCGCGTGGGCATCGATCGGCGCGGCCTGTGCCGACGCATTCACGCGGGCGGGGCTCGCGTTCGACTGGTCGCAGTGCGCGCTCGGCTGCGGGCTCGCGGGCGTCAACAATGCCGCGTGGCTCGCCGCGTTCCGCGCGCAGGCGCCGCTCGACGCGCTGGCGATCGAGAGCGACGCCTATACGACCGTCGTCGGCGCGCACGGCGGTGCGCCGGGGCTCATCGTCGCGCTCGGTACGGGCAGCATCGCGGCGGCGCTCGACGCCGCGGGCGACTGCCGCATCGCGGGCGGCTTCGGCTTTCCGTCCGGCGATGAGGCGAGCGGCGCGTGGCTCGGCATGCGCGCGCTCGCGTACGCGCAGCAGGCGCTCGACGGCCGCGTGCCGCGTGACGCGTTTGCCGGCGCGCTGCTCGCGGAAACGGGCGCGCACGATCGCGACGCGCTCGTCCAGTGGTCGTGCGATGCGAACCAGACGATCTACGCGCGCCTCGCGCCGATCGTGTTCGCGCACCGCGACCATTCTTATGCGGCGGCGCTGATCGCGCAGGCCGGCGACGAGATCGGCAAGATGATCGACGCGCTCGATCCGCAGCAGGCGCTGCCGGTCGCGCTGTGCGGCGGGCTGGCCGACGCGCTGGCCCCGGCCGTGCCGGCACGCCATGCGGCGCGGCTGCGCGCGCCGCTCGACGATTCCGCGCACGGCGCGTTGCGGCTCGCGCTGCAGGCGTTGAGGGCGGCTGAAGCAGGGTGAGAGGGGCGCGTGGGCGGCGTGCGATGAGTGGGTTGAGCCGGCCGGGCGGACCGATCGGGTAAAGCGACGGACGGGCACGTTGAGCGGGCAAACTGGACCGAGCGACCGAGCGGACCGAGCGGACCGAGCGAACCGAGCGAACAGCCTGCCCCAGCCGAACCAGCGACGCACCGAAACCCGAACGGCCTGAAACCCGCCCCCATTTCCCAGCCACCCGGCGCGCCCCCGGGCACGACGTTAAAATGGCGGCTCCGCAGCGTCCTGCGCGCCACTCCCCCATCCCCCATCCCCCATGTACAAAGTCATCGCCACCGATCTCGACGGCACCCTGCTGAACAGCGACCACCAGCTCGATCCGTACACGATCGAGACCGTCCGCCGGCTCGACCGCGACGGCCTGCAGTTCGTGATCGCGACGGGGCGTCACTATGCGGACGTCGCCGGCATCCGCGACGTGCTGGGCATCCGGCCGTACCTGATCACGTCGAACGGCGCGCGTGTGCATGCGCCGGACGACACGGCGATCCATGCGCAGGACATCGATCCCGCGATCGTCCGCGGCCTTGTGCAGCCGGGCGTGACCGGTGCGCACGGGCGCGTGATCGTCAACCTGTTCACCGACCGCGGCTGGCTGATCGACCGCGACGCGCCGCACCTGCTCGAATTCCACCAGGATTCGGGCTTCCGATACGACGTGATCGACATGGCCGCGCACGACGGCGCCGACATCGCGAAGGTGCTGTACATCGGCGAGCCGGCCGATCTGGCGGTGGTTGCAGAGCAGATGCGCGTGCGGTTCGGCGATGCGCTGTACGTCACGTACTCGCTGCCCGACTGTCTCGAAGTGATGACCGCCAACGTGTCGAAGGGCCGCGCGCTGCGTACGGTGCTCGCGCGACTCGGCGTCGACGCCGGCCACTGCATCGCGTTCGGCGACAACATGAACGACATCGACCTGCTCGAAACGGCCGGCCACGCGTTCATGATGAACAACGCGAACCCCGACCTGATCGCGCACCTGCCGCACATCCCTCGGATCGGCAACAACTTCGATGCGGGAGTCGCCCGCCACCTGCGCACGCTGTTCGCGCTGGAAGGCACGCTCGACGGCGTCACCGCTTCCTGAGCGGCCATGAAAAACGGGCGCCAGCGGCGCCCGTTCAAATTACCTGCCTCGATGTTGTTCGACAGCGTGAGGCTCGCTGCTCTGCTCGCGTGACCCCGTAGTGTTTTATTCGCTGGTGCGAGCGGATGCGGGCACGAGGCCGACGGCATCGTCGCGCCCCGCGATCAGCGGGTAGACGATCCCCGCAATTGCCGCGCCGATGATCGGCGCGACCCAGAACAGCCACAGCTGGCCGATCGCCTCGCCGCCCACGAACAGCGCGGGGCCGGTCGAGCGGGCCGGGTTCACCGACGTGTTGGTGACCGGGATCGAGATCAGGTGGATCAACGTCAGGCACAGGCCGATCGCGATCGGCGCAAAGCCGGCCGGCGCGCGCTTGTCGGTGGCGCCGAGAATCACGAACAGGAAGAAGCCCGTCATCACGACTTCGCAGATGAACGCCGCGCCGAGCGAGTAGTGGCCGGGCGAGCGCTCGCCGAAGCCGTTCGTCGCAAAGCCGCTGCCGACGACGTCGAAGCCCGGCTTGCCGGTCGCGATCAGGTACAGCACGAACGCACCGAGCGTCGCGCCGACGACCTGCGCAACGATATACGGCGCGAGATCGCGTGCCGGGAAGCGGCCGGCGACCGTCAGGCCCACGCTGACGGCCGGATTCAGGTGGCAACCCGAAATATGGCCAATCGCGAATGCCATCGTCAGCACGGTCAGGCCGAAGGCGAGCGCGACGCCGGCGAAGCCGATGCCGAGGCCCGGAAAGGCTGCGGCCAGCACGGCGCTTCCGCACCCGCCGAGCACCAGCCAGAACGTGCCGAATACCTCTGCAGCCAGACGCTGAGAAAGATTCATGTAAGGATCCCGTTCAAGTGGGTTGAAGACAAACGGATGACCGGATGATTTATTCCGTCACCCCGAATTGGTCTGGATTATAGGAAATGAATCGGCTGGGTGAGGGTCAACGATTGTTAAATTCGAATGGCTGACGAATGGCTTTTATTAGAATAAGTCCGCATTCTCGATATAGCCGATTCGGTTAAAGATGGCAGCATTAATTTTGAAGGGCAGGGCGGCAGTGCGGATGACGTAACGGGTGTTGGCGTTCCGGCCGGAACTGCCGGCGCCGCATCATGAAAAAGGGAGCCGAAAAATGTCTCAATACGCGAAGCTCAAGGCGCAGATCGCCGATCTGCAGGCCCAGGCGGATGACGTGCGTCGCCAGGAAGTGGCGGCGGTGATCGCCGACGTCCAGCGAATGATTGCCGAATATGGCCTGACGGCCCAGGATCTGGGCTTCGCGGAGCGAGCGCGGCGCGGCCGTCCGCCGAAAAAGGCACCGCTCCCCCCGAAATACCGCGACCCGAAGTCGGGTGCAACCTGGAGCGGGCGCGGCAAGCCGCCGAATTGGATCGTCGGGAAAAACCGCGATCGTTTCCTGATCGAATGAGCGCACAAAAAGAAAGAGCCGCATCGACTGCGGCTCTTTGGCGCCTTTGGGTTTTACGCGCCGATTTCGGCGCGAATTTCACCGAATATTTCTGACGAATTTCGGCGTCACGCGCTCGCGACGCGGCGCAAGGTCGGCCGCTTTGCCGTCGCGCAAAGCGATTCGTAAGTTTCGACATAGCGCCGTGCCATCGCTTTCGAGCTGAAGCGCGTATCGAAGCGCGCGCGGATCGCGTCGCGCGACAGGCTGTCGATCCGGTGCAGCGCACCGACCGCGCCCTGGACGTCCTCGACGATGAAGCCGGTCACGCCGTCCTCGATCACTTCCGGCACCGAGCCGCGGTTGAACGCGACGACCGGCGTGCCGCAGGCCATCGCCTCGATCATCACCAGGCCGAACGGTTCCGGCCAGTCGATCGGGAACAGCAGCGCCTTCGCGCCGGACAGGAACGCCGGCTTCTGCGCCTCGTTGATCTCGCCGATGAATTCGACATGCGCCTCGCCGAGCAGCGGCTCGATCACTTCCTTGAAGTAGTCGGCGTCGGCCTTGTCGACCTTCGCGGCGATCTTCAGCGGCAGCCCGCTTTGCGCGGCGATCCGGATCGCGGTGTCGACCCGCTTTTCGGGGCAGATCCGGCCGAGGAACGCGAGATATTCGGGCTTCACGTCCGGTTGCGGCGTGAGCAGCGTGTCGGGCAGCCCGTGATACACGGTGCCGGCCCACGCGGCCTGCGGCAGCGGCTTGCGCTGGTTGTTCGAGATCGACACGACCGGCGCGTCCGGGAACGCGTCGAACACCGGTTGCAGCTCCGGCAGGTCGAGGCGGCCGTGCAGCGTCGTCACGTACGGCGTGTCGAGGCGCGACATCAGCGGGAACGGCAGGTAGTCGAGGTGGAAGTGCAGCACGTCGAATTCGTGCGCGACACGGGCGACCTGCTCGATCAGGCGCATATGGGGCGCCATCGAGTCGCGAATCGACGGGTCGAGCCGCAGTGCGCGCGGCCATGCCGCCTCGAGACGGGCGGACGTGACGGAGTCGCCGCTCGCGAACAGCGTCACGTCGTGCCCCAGCTCGACGAGCGCCTCGGTGAGGTAGGACACGACACGCTCGGTGCCGCCATAGAGTTTCGGCGGGACAGCTTCGTAAAGCGGCGCGATCTGGGCAATACGCATGGACGTTCTCCGGTGTCGACCAGCGCAAAGCGCTCGAGCGCGCATGCTGGTCCGCTGCAGGGTTGCGGAACTCGCCGACGCACGCTGTCTGCGGTGCGTGGCCGGGTCCGTGGCGGGGTGCGCGGGACGCCGGGCGGCAAGCTGCGGGGCGGGCCGGCGCGGCTCCCGCCGCCGCCCATTTGAGTCCATTATCGATATCGCCTTCAGGGGTTCGACTGTTTTTTCAAACACTTAAGGCTTGTTACACCATGAAATACGCGAAAACCCCGATAAAAAGGGTGCGAAAACATAAAACGAGATAGCCACCACAATTGTTGCGCTATCATGAAAAACCACTATAATTTTTACCGATTCAACTTCCGGCAGCCTTGCCGGATGGCCTTCAGCCGGATTCGTCCCATGCGGACCGCATCGCCGACGCATTCGCGCCCCATTCGCCCCCGCCGTTCGTTCCCTTTCAATTCGCCTTGTCGGAAAAATTCCTACACGGTTTACAGACAATTCCTGCGTGGCGTGCGCCACTTCGCTGATACCGGCATAAATGCCGTTTGGCCAGAATTCGCCCTGTAAGACTATAAACGTGCCGGCAGCGCGTCAGCAGGCGCCCGATCGAGCAAACGTTTTCACAATGAAAGGCCAAAGCAAAAGCTCTTAACGGGGGAATCATGAGCGCCACCAGCGAAATGCTCAGTGAGATCAAAGAGGTCAACCTGTCGTACCTCCTCCTCGCGCAGCGCCTGCTGCGGGAAGACAAGGCGATGGGCATGTTCCGCATGGGAGTTTCCCAGGAACTGGCCGACGTGCTCGCGAACCTCACGCTCGCCCAGACCGTGAAGCTCGCGGCATCGAACCAGATGTTGTGCCGTTTCCGCTTCGACGATCACGCGCTGCTGTCGTCGCTCGCCGACAAAGGCCGCAGCGACGTCGTCACGCATGCGCATTCCGCGATCCTGATGGCCGGCCAGCCGGTCGAAAGCGTCCGCTGATCCCTCCCCGCCTTGCGTTCGTGCCGGCGCGCCGCGTCGGCGGGCGGCGTATTGGCGATTCATCCGAACAACGTCAAGCGGACGGTTATTCACCATGGCAAGCAAAAGCGTCGTGATCGAGGTGAAGGAAATCACCCTCGCCATCGAACTGATCGAACTGGGCGCCAGGCTGCAACTGCTGGAGGCGGAGACGAGCCTGTCGCGCGACCGCCTGATCAAGCTGTACAAGGAACTGAAGGGCGCGTCGCCGCCGAAGGGGATGCTGCCGTTCTCGACCGACTGGTTCATGACGTGGCAGCCGAACATCCACTCGTCGCTGTTCTACAACATCTACCGGTTCATGCAGGACCACGGCCGCTGCGAGCCGATCCAGTCGATCGTGAAGGCGTACCGGCTCTATCTGGAGCACGTGAACCTGTCCGGCGACGAGGCCGCGCTGAGTCTCACGCGCGCGTGGACGCTGGTGCGCTTCTTCGACTCGGGGATGCTGCAGATGACGCCGTGCACGCGCTGCGGCGGCCATTTCGTCGCGCATGCGCATGATCCGCATCAAGGTTTCGTGTGCGGCCTGTGCCAGCCGCCGTCGCGCGCGGGCAAGACCCGCAAGGCGGCCGCCGCACGCGCCGGGCTGGCCACCGCCGCGGCCTGAACGCCGCCGGGCGGGGCCGGGCGGGGCCGGGCGGGAGCCGCACGCCTTCCGCACGCCTGCCGCGCGCCGCGCGAACCGGCCGGGGGCCTGCTGGTAAACACCGCCGCGCGGTCGCGGCGCGACCGCCAAAGTTTTCCTGCCGACTGCCGTAAACCTGATTAACGGCGGTCTCCCCGCCGGTCATTCGTGAGGGACAGGCAGTGCTGATTATCGTGGGAACACTCGTGACACTGTTGTCCGTCTTCGGCGGTTACGCGCTGGCAGGCGGGCATCTGGGCGCATTGGTCCAGCCGCTCGAGATCCTGATGATCGCAGGCGCGGGCGTCGGCGCGTTCATCCTCGGCAACGGCATGAAGACCATCAAGGCGACGCTGCGCGTGCTGCCGACGCTCTTCAAGGGCTCGAAGTACACCAAGGACGTCTACATGGAACTGATGGCGCTCCTGTACGTGCTGCTCGCGAAGGCCCGCAAGGAAGGCACGCTGACGCTCGAGGCCGACATCGACGATCCGGACAAGAGCCCGATCTTCACGCAATACCCGAAGATCCTCGCGGATCGCCACATCGTCGAATTCCTGACCGACTACCTGCGCCTGATGGTGGGCGGCAACATGAACGCGTTCGAGATCGAGAGCCTGATGGACGAGGAAATCGAGACGCACCACGCGGAAGGCGAAGGCCCCGCGCACGCGCTGATGCGCGTCGGCGACGCGATGCCGGCGTTCGGGATCGTCGCGGCGGTGATGGGCGTCGTGCACACGATGGCGTCGGCCGACAAGCCGCCCGCGGTGCTCGGCGCGATGATCGCGCAGGCGCTGGTCGGCACGTTCCTCGGGATCCTGCTGTCGTACGGGCTGATCGGGCCGCTCGCTAGCCTCGCGGAGCAGCGCGTCGCCGAGTCGACCAAGATGTTCCAGTGCATCAAGGTGACGATCCTCGCGAGCCTGAACGGCTATGCGCCGGCGATCGCGGTCGAGTTCGGCCGCAAGGTGCTGTTCTCGACCGAGCGGCCGTCGTTTACCGAGCTCGAAGAGCATGTGCGCCGCGTGAAGGCGAAGTGACGCGGAGCATTCGATGAGCAAGAGCAAGGATCGCGCGATCGTCGTCAAACGGGTGGCCCCGCAGAAGAAGGGCCACCACGGCGGCGCCTGGAAGCTCGCGTATGCGGACTTCATGACCGCGATGATGGCGTTCTTCCTGCTGATGTGGCTGCTGAGCTCGGTCACGCCGGTGCAGCTGAAGGGGATCGCCGAGTACTTCAACACGCCGCTGAAGGCCGCGCTGTTCGGCAGCGGCGATCGCAGCTCGCAGGACTCGAGCATCATCAACGGCGGCGGCCGCGACCTGTCGAGCCTCGATGCCGGCACGCTGCGCCGTACCGACGGCACGACGTCGCTCGCCGATCGCGTCGCGAAGGCCGGCGACGACAGGACGCGCTCGCAGGCGCAGGGCGCACAGGACCGGCTCGAGCAGGCGCGCCTGCACGACCTGCAGATCAAGCTGATGGCGGCGATCGAGGCGAATCCGACGCTGCGCCAGTTCAAGCAGCAGATCCGCATCGATTCGACGCTGATGGGGCTGCGCATCGAGATCGTCGATTCGCAGAAGCGGCCGATGTTCGCGATGTCGAGCGACCACGTCGAGCCGTACATGCGCGACATCCTGCGCGAGATCGGCAAGACGCTGAACGACGTGCCGAACCGGATCATCGTCCAGGGCCACACCGACGCGGTGCCGTACGCGGGCGGCGAGGGCGGCTACAGCAACTGGGAACTGTCGGCCGATCGCGCGAACGCGTCGCGCCGCGAGCTGATCGCGGGCGGCATGGACGAGTCGAAGGTGCTGCGCGTGCTCGGCCTCGCGTCGACGCAGAACCTGAACAAGGCCGATCCGCTCGATCCGGAAAACCGCCGGATCAGCGTGATCGTGCTGAACCGCAAATCCGAAGACGCGCTGATGCGCGACGACACGACGACCACGACGCTGTCGGCCGACGCCGCGGGCTCGAAGCAACTGGCCCAGCAGCTCGACGGCACGGCGCCGGCCGCGCGACCGGTGCTCGCGAGCGCCGTCGCCGTGGTGCCGAAACCCTGACGTTTCCAAGATTTCGAGACGCGTATGAAACAACCTTCACGCTCACTTCGTTCGCTGCCCCCCGAGGGGGCGGTCAGCCACCCTGGAGCGGTCCTGCGGAGCCCGACATGATCCGAACCATTCTCGCCATCGACGACTCCGCGACCATGCGTGCGCTGCTGCAGGCGACGCTTGCGCAGGCCGGCTATGACGTGACGGTGGCGCCGGACGGCGAAGCCGGCTTCGACATGGCGGCCACCGTGCCGTACGACCTGGTGCTGACCGACCAGAACATGCCGCGCAGGAACGGCCTCGAGGTGATCGCCGCGCTGCGCAAGCTGACGGCGTATGCGGACACGCCGATTCTCGTACTGACGACCGAAGGCAGCGATGCGTTCAAGGACGCCGCGCGCGACGCGGGCGCGACCGGCTGGATCGAAAAGCCGATCGACCCGGCCGTGCTGATCGACCTGGTCGCGACGCTGTCCGAGCAGACCGCCTCCTGACATGAACGCGACGAATCCAACCGGTGACCGGGCATGACTCTCGACATCACGCAGTTCTACCAGACCTTTTTCGACGAAGCGGACGAGTTGCTCGCGCAGATGGAGCAACTGCTGTTGAACCTCGACGTCGGCTCGCCGGACCCCGAGGACCTGGCCGCGATCTTCCGCGCCGCGCATTCGATCAAGGGCGGCGCGGCGACGTTCGGCTTTTCCGCGCTGACCGAGACGACCCACATCCTCGAGTCGCTGCTCGACCGCGCGCGCAACCATGAGCTGACGCTGACCAAGGAAATGGTCGACGCGTTCCTCGAGACCAAGGACGTGCTGTCCGACCAGCTGGTCGACTATCGCGCGAGCGCGGAACCGGACGCGGCGGCTGCCGCGACGATCTGCGCGAAGCTCGAACGCCTGAAGGCGGAGAGCGGCGCGGGCGCCCCCGCGGACGTCGCACCTGCCGCGCCTGCCGTGGAGACTGCACCGGCGCCGGCCGCCGCTACCTCCGCCAGCGACCGCGCGCCCGATCACGTGGTCGAACAGGCGGTCGCGGCCGCGCATCCGGCGGCGGCTGCCGGCACGGACGGCCCGCACCTGAAGATCACGCTCCTCGGCGTCGACGCGAAGGACCAGGCGCTGCTCACCGAGGAGCTCGGCAATCTCGGCCGGATCGTCGGCCGCGAGGAAGCGGGCGCCGACCTGACGCTGTGGCTCGAATCGGACGTGCCGTCCGACGACATCGTCGCCGTGTGCTGCTTCGTGATCGACGACAGCCAGATCCGCATCGCGCGCGGCACCGCGCCGGCCGCACCGGCGGCGCCTGCCGCCACGCCGGCCGCCGTCGAACCGGCCGCCGTCGAACCGGTCGCCGCGCCGGAACCGGCCGCGCGGGTCGAGGTCTTCGCGCAAGCCCCCGGTGCCACCCCGGCCGCCGCCGCACCGCAGGCGCAGCCGAGCGCCGCCGCGCAACCGGCGCCGCAACAGGCATCGCAACAGGCATCGCAACAGGCATCGCAACCGCACGCAGAACCCGCCGCGCAGGCTGCCCAGGCTGCCGCGCACCACGACGACAAGCGTCCGCGCCCGGCCGCCGCCGCATCGGGCGCCGAAGGCAGCTCGATCCGCGTCGGCGTCGAGAAGGTCGACCAGCTGATCAACCTGGTCGGCGAGCTCGTGATCACGCAGGCGATGCTCGCGGAAACCGCGAGCGCGTTCGATCCGGCGCTGCACGACCGCCTGTTCAACGGGATGGCGCAGCTCGAGCGCAACGCGCGCGACCTGCAGGAAGCGGTGATGTCGATCCGCATGATGCCGATGGACTACGTGTTCAGCCGCTTCCCGCGGCTCGTGCGCGACCTCGCCGGCAAGCTCGGCAAGCAGGTCGAGCTGGTCACGTTCGGCCAGGCGACCGAGCTGGACAAGAGCCTGATCGAGCGGATCATCGACCCGCTCACGCACCTCGTGCGCAACAGCCTCGACCACGGGATCGAGACGGTCGACAAGCGCGTCGCCGCCGGCAAGGACGGCGTCGGCCAGCTCGTGCTGTCGGCCGCGCATCACGGCGGCAACATCGTGATTGAGGTCAGCGACGACGGCGCGGGCCTGAACCGCGAGCGGATCCTCGCGAAGGCCGCGAAGCAGGGCATGCAGATTTCCGAAAACATCAGCGACGACGAAGTCTGGCAGCTGATCTTCGCGCCGGGCTTCTCGACCGCCGAAACCGTGACCGACGTGTCGGGCCGCGGCGTCGGGATGGACGTCGTGAAGCGCAACATCCAGTCGATGGGCGGCCATGTCGAGATCACGTCGCAGGCCGGTCGCGGCACGACCACGCGGATCGTGCTGCCGCTCACGCTGGCGATCCTCGACGGGATGTCGGTGAAGGTCGGCAGCGAGATCTTCATCCTGCCGCTGAATTTCGTGATGGAGTCGCTGCAGCCGTCGAACGACGACATCTACACGGTCGGCAACGGCGAGCGCGTGGTGCGCGTGCGCGGCGAATACCTGCCGCTCGTCGCGCTGCACGAGGTGTTCTCGGTCGAGGACGCGCGCACCGATCCGACCCAGGGCATCGTCACCATCATGGAAACCGAGGGGCGCCGCTTCGCGATGCTGATCGACGAGCTGGTCGGCCAGCAGCAGGTGGTCGTGAAGAACCTCGAAACCAATTACCGCAAGGTGCACGGCATCTCTGCGGCGACCATTCTCGGCGACGGCAGTGTCGCGCTGATCGTCGACGTCGCGGCGCTGAACCGCGAAACCCGTGCGACGCACGGCGCCCGAGCCGGCGCCGAGCTCGCCATTTTCTGACTCTCGCCATTCAACCGATTGGGGGCAAACGTGTCCGCTGAAGTCCAAATGATCAATCCGGCCGCGGCGAACGCGGCAACCAGCCGCCGCGATGCGGAGCAGGGCGATGCGACGGGCCAGGAATTCCTCGTCTTCACGCTCGGCGACGAGGAGTACGGGATCGACATCCTGAAGGTGCAGGAAATCCGCGGCTACGACAGCGTCACGCGCATCGCGAACGCGCCGGACTTCATCAAGGGCGTGATCAACCTGCGCGGGATCATCGTGCCGATCGTCGACATGCGGATCAAGTTCCATCTCGGCCGCGTCGAGTACGACCACCAGACGGTGGTGATCATCCTGAACGTGTCGAACCGCGTGGTCGGGATGGTGGTCGACGGCGTGTCGGACGTGCTGACGCTGCAGACCGACCAGATCATGCCGGCGCCGGAATTCGGCGCGACGCTGACGACCGAGTACCTCACGGGCCTCGGCACGGTCGACGGCCGGATGCTGATCCTGATGGACATCGAGAAGCTGATGTCGAGCCGGGAAATGGCGCTGATCGAGACGCTCGGCGCGTAAGCGCGCCGCGCGCGCAGGAACTTCGGGAGAATCTGCAATGTTGCATAACTGGTCGATCCGCACGACGCTCACGGCGGTCGGACTCATCCTCGTGGGCCTGGCCGCCGCGGTCGGCGGGCTCGGCCTCTACGCGCTCGATCGCGCGAGCCGCTCGCTCGACGAGATCGCGCACGTCGACTTGCCGGCGATCCATGCGCTCGACGACACGTCGGCGCAGTTGCTGCGCGCGCGCGTGGCGCTCGACCGCTTCCGCACCCTGACCGAAGCCGGCAACACGGCCGAGGCGGGCAAGGTGCTCGACCGCGCGCAGGAGCTGTACGCGAAGTCGAGCCAGAACTGGCAGGCGTTCCAGGCCACGCCGAAGCTCGGCATCGAGCAGGCGCTCGTCGACGAGCTCACCGCACGCTATACGACGATCGTGAAGGAAGGCGTCGAGCCCGAGTTCGCGGCCGCGCGCGCCGGCGACATGGCCGCGTATCACGCGGTCGCCGACACGAAGATCAGCCCGATGTTCGTCGCGTACGACCAGACGGCATCGGCCGTGGTCGCGGCGCTGCAGAAGCGCGCGAACGACCGCCAGACCGCGACGCAATCGCAGATCTCGCTGATGATCGGCCTGATCGCGGCCGGCATCGCGATCGCGTTCGTCGTCGTGATCGCGATCCGCTTCGTGCTGCGCGGGCTGATCGTGAAGCCGCTCGAGGACGCGATCGCGCACTTCGAGCGGATCGCCGGCGGCGACCTCACGCAGCCGGTGAACGTGTTCAGCAACAATGAGATCGGCCGCCTGTTCGGCGGCATCAAGCGGATGCAGGACGCCGTGACGGCGATGGTGCAGGCCGTGCATCGCGGCACCGAATCGATCGACGTCGGCGCGCGCGAGATCTCGACCGGCAACACCGACCTGTCGCAGCGCACCGAGGAGCAGGCCGCGTCGCTGCAGGAAACCGCATCGAGCATGGAGCAGCTGACCGGCACCGTGCGGCAGAACGCGGAGAACGCGCGGCAGGCGAGCCAGCTCGCGGTGAACGCGTCCGACATCGCGACGCAGGGCGGCGAGGTGGTCGGCCAGGTCGTGTCGACGATGCAGGACATCGCGGCCAGCTCGGGCAAGGTCGTCGACATCATCGGCACGATCGAAGGCATCGCATTCCAGACCAACATCCTCGCGCTGAACGCGGCGGTCGAAGCCGCGCGGGCCGGCGAGCAGGGCCGCGGCTTCGCGGTGGTCGCGGGCGAAGTGCGCTCGCTCGCGCAGCGCAGCGCGAGCGCCGCGAAGGAAATCAAGCAGTTGATCGGCGATTCGGCCGAGAAGGTCGACAGCGGGTCGGCGCTCGTCGCGCGGGCCGGCTCGACGATGGACGAGATCGTGCAGGCCGTGCGCCGCGTGACCGACATCATGGGCGAGATCAGCGCCGCGTCGGACGAGCAGTCGACCGGCATCGAGCAGGTCAATCGCGCGGTCGGCCAGATGGATTCCGTCACGCAGCAGAACGCGGCGCTCGTCGAGCAGGCCGCGGCCGCCGCCGCGTCGCTCGAGGAGCAGACGCGCCAGATGAAGGCGGTCGTGTCGGCGTGGCGCGTCGCGGGCGGCATCGCGCTCGCGCCGTCGCGCGGCGCCGCACGCCCGGCCGCGCACGCATCGGCGCCGGCGCTGGCGTCGCCGTCGGAACGCCGCCATGAAACCGCGCCGGCCGCATTGCCGGCACCGCAGGCGGCCGTTCAGCCGGCGCGCCGCGCGTCGCCTGCGCCCGCGTCGCATGCGTCACATGCATCGGCACCGGCCGCGAGCCACGAAACGAAGCGTGCGCCGGACGCCGCCGCACGCACGGCGAAGGAAGCGCCGGCCGCGGGCGGCTACGGCCCGCGTCTCGCGAAGGCGGCCGCCGCACCGGCGCACAAGCCGGCCGACAAGCCCGCGCTGGTGCGTCCGGCGCTGAGCAGCGAGAAGCCGGCGCTGGCCGCGGCCGGCACGTCCGATGACGACTGGGAGACCTTCTAAGCCATGCCGTCCGCGCGCGCACCGTTTCGACCCGATGCACCGGATGCCTCGCCCCGCGCGGGCGAGCCGGGGCGCGACTTCGCGTTCACCGGCGCGGATTTCGCACGCATCCGCGCGCTGATTCATCAACGCGCGGGCATCTCGTTGTCCGAGCACAAGCGCGACATGGCGTACAGCCGGCTCGCGCGCCGGCTGCGCGCCCGCGGCCTCGACACGTTCCGCGACTACCTCGACCTGCTCGAGCAGGAGGACGATCCGCTCGAGTGGGAGGCGTTCACCAACGCGC
Source organism: Burkholderia sp. Bp9015 (assembly GCF_003853505.1). NCBI lineage: Bacteria > Pseudomonadati > Pseudomonadota > Betaproteobacteria > Burkholderiales > Burkholderiaceae > Burkholderia > Burkholderia sp. Bp9015. Next base: position 75,367 of record NZ_QTPZ01000006.1, on the reverse strand, counting down.
TGACGACGAACCTGACCGCGTTCTTCCGCGAGTCGCACCATTTCCCGATCCTGGCCGACTTCGTGAAGGGGCGCGCGGCGCCCGTGTCGGTGTGGTGCTCGGCGGCGTCGACCGGCGAGGAGCCCTATTCGATCGCGATCACGCTGATCGAGGCGCTCGGCGAATCGGCTGCGCGCGGCGCATCGATCCTCGCGACCGACCTCGACACGCAGGTGCTCGCGAAGGCCGAGGCCGGCATCTATACGTACGACCAGGTCAAGCACCTGAGCCCGGAGCGGCTCAAGCGCTTCTTCCTGAAGGGCACCGGCGCGCAGGCCGGCCGCGTGAAGGTGCGCCCGGAGCTGCGCGCGATGATCCGCTTCGAGCAGCTGAACCTGACCGATGCCGACTACGGGATCGCGAAGCCGTTCGACGCGATCTTCTGCCGCAACGTGATGATCTATTTCGACAAGCCGACGCAGGGGCAGGTGCTGTCGCGCTTCGAGCCGCTCGTGAAACCGGGCGGGCTGCTGTTCGCCGGGCATTCGGAGAATTTCACCTACGTCTCGCAGGCGTTCCGGCTGCGCGGGCAGACGGTGTATGAGCTGACGCGCGCCCCGAAGGAAGTGCCCTTGGGGCACGACGCCGCGCCGGGCCTGCGCCCGCGCGGCGCGGCGCCGGCCGCGGCGGTGCCGCCGCGCGCCCATGCGCGTGCCGCGGGCGCCGCGCCCGCTTACGGAGAACGCGGATGAGCGCGCTGCCGATCGCCACCAATCGTTACTTCGACAACCACTTCGAGCGCCCCGGCGTGAAGCTGCTGCCGAACGAGTTCTACACGACGTCCGAGGACATGGTGCTGATGACCGTGCTCGGCTCGTGCGTCGCCGCGTGCCTGCACGACCCGATCGCGGGCATCGGCGGGATGAATCACTTCATGCTGCCCGACGACGGCGCCGACGCCGGCGCGGCCGCATCGGAGTCGATGCGCTACGGCGCGTATGCGATGGAAGTGCTGATGAACGAACTGATCAAGGCCGGCGGGCGCCGCGAGCGCCTCGAGGCGAAGGTGTTCGGCGGCGCGGCCGTGCTGGCAGGGATGACGACCATCAACATCGGCGACCGCAACGCGGATTTCGTGCGCCGCTATCTCGCGCTCGAGCGCATCCGCATCACCGCGGAGGACCTGCAGGGCGTGCACCCGCGCAAGGTCGCGTTCATGCCGCGCAGCGGGCGCGCGATGGTGAAGAAGCTGCGGCTGCAGGTGCCGGGCGTGACCGAGCGCGAAGCCGCGCTGGCGCGCGAGGCCGACCGCGTGCACGCCGCCCGGACGCGCGCGCACGTCGAGCTGTTCGCGGCGAAGCGCCCGGCCGCGCCGCCGCCGGCGCGCCCGCGCATCGAGCTGTTCGGCGCACGCGGCGGCGCGGGCGCGCAGCCGGCGAACGCGAAGGCCACCAGCCCGAACGCCGGCAGCCCGTACGCGGCCAACCATTCGAGAAAGCAGGAGGCATGACCGCAGTGCAGAAGATCAAAGTGTTGTGCGTCGACGATTCGGCGCTGATCCGCAGCCTGATGACGGAGATCATCAACAGCCAGCCCGACATGACGGTATGCGCGACCGCGCCCGATCCGCTCGTCGCGCGCGAACTCATCAAGCAGCACAACCCGGACGTCCTGACGCTGGACGTCGAAATGCCGCGCATGGACGGCCTCGACTTCCTCGAGAAGCTGATGCGCCTGCGGCCGATGCCGGTCGTGATGGTGTCGTCGCTGACCGAGCGCGGTTCCGAGATCACGCTGCGCGCGCTCGAACTCGGCGCGGTGGATTTCGTCACGAAGCCGCGCGTCGGGATCCGCGACGGCATGCTCGACTACGCGGAAAAGCTCGCGGACAAGATCCGCGCGGCGTCGCGCGCCCGCGTGCGCCAGGCACCGCAGCCGCAGGCGGCCGCCGCGCGCACCGCGAGCGGCCAGCCGGCCGCGCCGATGATCAACAACCCGCTCGTCAGTACCGAGAAGCTGATCATCATCGGCGCGTCGACGGGCGGCACCGAGGCGATCCGCGAGGTGCTGACGCCGCTGCCGCCGGATGCGCCGGCGGTGCTGATCGCGCAGCACATGCCGCCCGGCTTCACGAAGTCGTTCGCGCAGCGGCTGAACGGCCTGTGCCGGATCGCGGTGAAGGAAGCCGAGCACGGCGAGCGCGTGCTGCCGGGCCATGCGTACATCGCACCGGGCCATGCGCACCTGCTGCTCGCGCGCAGCGGCGCGAACTACATCGCGCAGCTGTCCGACGAGCCGCCGGTGAACCGCCACCGGCCGTCGGTCGACGTGCTGTTCCGCTCGGCGGCGCAGCACGCGGGCAAGAACGCGATCGGCGTGATCCTCACGGGGATGGGGCGCGACGGCGCGGCCGGCCTGCTGGACATGAAGCGCGCGGGCGCCCACACGTTCGCGCAGGACGAGGCGAGCTGCATCGTGTTCGGGATGCCGCGCGAGGCGATCGCGCTCGGCGGCGCGGACGAGGTCGCGCCGCTTGCGGAGATGAGCCGGCGCGTGATGGCGCGGCTGGCGACGATGGGTGACCGCGTGCAACGCGTCTGAATGAAATGTCACGGGGCACGTGCGAAGCCGCGGGCCCCGACGGTAACGAATCTGCAAAGGAACGACGATGGACAAGAGCATGAAAATCCTGGTGGTGGACGATTTCCCGACGATGCGCAGGATCGTCCGCAACCTGCTCAAGGAACTGGGCTACACGAACGTCGACGAAGCCGAGGACGGCGCAGCCGGCCTCGCGCGCTTGCGCGGCGGCGGCTTCGACTTCGTGATCTCGGACTGGAACATGCCGAACCTCGACGGCCTCGCGATGCTGAAGGAAATCCGCGCGGACGCGACGCTCACGCATCTGCCGGTGCTGATGGTCACGGCCGAGTCGAAGAAGGAGAACATCATCGCGGCCGCGCAGGCCGGCGCGAGCGGCTACGTCGTGAAACCGTTCACGGCCGCGACGCTCGACGAGAAGCTGAACAAGATCATCGACAAGATGGCCAAGGCCGGGAGCTGACGTGAACGAGCCGATCCATGCGGCGCTCGCCGGCGCTGCGTTCAGCGCCGACGGCCACGCCGAAGGCGCCGATTACGCGAGCGACCGGATCCTCGCGCGCATCGGCCACGTCACGCGCACGCTGCGCGATTCGATGCGCGAGCTCGGGCTCGACAAGCATGTCGAGCGTGCGGCGGAAGCCGTGCCCGATGCACGCGACCGGCTGCGCTACGTCGCGACGATGACCGAGCAGGCGGCCGAGCGCGTGCTGAACGCGATCGAGGTCGCGAAGCCGGTGCAGGCGCGCATCCAGAGCGAGGCCGAGGCGCTTGACGCGCGCTGGGCGCAGTGGTACGCGGCGCCGATCGAGCATGCGGACGTGCGCGAGCTGATGGACGACACGCGCACGTTCCTGCGCGCGCTGCCCGAAGCGACGTCCGCGACCAGCGCGCAGCTGCTCGAGATCATGCTCGCGCAGGATTTCCAGGACCTGACCGGGCAGGTGATCAAGAAGATCATGGACATGGTCTATCTGATCGAGCAGCAGCTGCTCACCGTGCTCGTCGAGAATATCGCGCCCGAGCGGCGCGAGCAGTTCGCGGCGACCGCGGCCGCGCTCGCGGCCGAGCAGATCAGCGCGACCGGCAGCCCCGAGTCGCTGCTGAACGGGCCGCAGATCGCACCGGAAGGCAAGTCCGACGTCGTGCAGGACCAGGCGCAGGTCGACGACCTGCTCGCGAGTCTCGGCTTCTGACCGTGCCGCACCGCACGCCACCGCGCCGCTCTCCGTTCGCGGAGCGCCCGGTGTGCGTGGCTTTCACCCTGCCTCTCCCGCCGAGCCCCCCCGCGCGCGGGTCGTGTCGCTCGTCATGCTGCGCCGCGTCATGCATCGTTGATTTGACACTCCGACACACTCCGCAGGCATACTACGCATCAGCAGCAACGAAGCGTCATTCTTAAGACTTTGATTTGTTGGCCCGCGGCGCCGTGCCTGATGGCGGCACCGCCGGCAACGAAGCCAGTCCCTTTGGGGGGGAACGTGAAGCTGAAACGCTTGGGCTGGGCCGCCGCGCACGCGACGGCTGCAATGGGTGTGCTGTGGGCCGTCCACGCACAGGCCGAACTGGGCGGCGCACCGATGTCGCCGCCGGCGGACGATCACGCCGCCACGGTGCGCGCGCTGCAGCGCGCGATGCGCTCCGCCGACGGCGCGCAGGCGAGCGCGGCCGCCTACACCGTCCGCGAGATCACGCTCGGATCGGGCACCGTCATCCACGAATACGCGAGCGCGGCCGGCACCGTGTTCGGCCTCGCTTGGCGCGGGCCGAGCATGCCGGATCTCGAGTCGCTGCTCGGCAGCTATTTCCCGCAGTACACGGCCGGCGTCCAGGCGGCGCATGCGGCGCGCGGCTGGCGCGCGCCCGTGTCCGTCGACACGAGCGGCCTCGTGATCCGCACGGGCGGCCACATGGGCGCCTTCGCGGGCCAGGCATGGCTGCCGGCGGCGCTGCCTGCCGGGCTGACCGGCAACGACATCCAGTGACAGCGGGAGAGCGATCTTGAGAATTCCTCGTACCTTCAGGCGCTGGCTCGGGCTGCTGAGCGTCGCGGCCGTGACGGCCATGCTCGTGACCGCCTGCGGCGGCGGCGATGACAACGGCGGCGGCAGCGGCGGCAGCGGCGGCGGCAATGGTTCCAACGTATCGGACGGCAATACCGCGAACACGGCCGTGATCACGGTCGGCACCGGCGTCGCGCACGTGATCAACATCCCGACCGTCAACGTGAAGATCTGCGTGCCGGGCACGACGAACTGCCAGGTGGTCAACAACGTGCTCGTCGACACCGCGTCGTACGGGCTGCGGCTGGTCAGCAGCGCGCTGTCGTCGGGCGTGTTGAACAACCTGCCGCAGACGACGAGCGGCGGCGCGCCGGTCGCCGAGTGCGGCAAGTTCGTGTCGAGCTTCACGTGGGGCTCGGTGCGTACCGTCGACCTGTCGATCGGTACCGAGCAGGCGGGTTCGCTGCCGGTGCAGATCATCGGCGATCTCGGCACGACCAACGTGCCGAGCTCGTGCTCGAACAACGGCGCCAGGACGTCGGCCAACACGGCGAGCGACCTCGGCGCGAACGGCATCCTCGGCATCGGGCCGGCGCCGGTCGATTGCGGCACGAGCTGCGCGACGTCGACGTCGGCGACGTCCAACAACTACTACGCGTGCCCGAACGGCAATGCGAGCTGCGCCGTGGCGCTGGTGCCGGTCGCGCAGCAGGTGGCCAACCCGGTCCATCGCTTCGCGACCGACAACAACGGCGTGATCGTGCAGATGCCGAACATCTCGAGCAGCGGGCAGGGCAGCGCGACGGGCCTGCTGACGTTCGGGATCGGCACGCAGGGCAACAACGCGCTGGGGGCGTCGACGGTGCTGACGTCGACGACGACGGGCGACGTGAACGCGACGTTCCTCGGCGGCAACGTGACCGCGTTCTTCGATACGGGCTCGAACGCGTACTTCTTCAACGATTCGGCGCAGAAGGCCTGTACGACCAACACGCAGTTCTACTGCCCGTCGTCGACGACCACCTATACGGCGACGCTGACCGGCCAGAACGGGAAGTCGGGCGGCGTGTCGATGCCCGTCGCGAACGCCGATTCGCTGTTCGCGAATGCGTCGACGTTCGCGTTCAACGACATCGCCGGCCCGTTCGGCGCGGCCGGCTGGCTCGATCTCGGCATGCCGCACTTCTACGGCAAGACGATTTACTTCGGGATGGACCGGACCGCGACCGGCGGCGCGCAGCCTTACGTCGCGTTCTGATTGCGCACGAGCGGCAGCAGGAAGGGGGCGAGCGATCGCCCCCTTTTTTATGGTTCAACCCGGATTACCGGGGAACGCCGCGCCAGCGCCTACGATATAAGACCGGCACCGGTGCCGGCGCACGACATCGAGGAGACAGCGCCATGAGCCAGCGTATCCAACGCATCACGCCGTTTCTGTGGTTCGACCACGACGCCGAGGCGGCCGCCCGCTTCTACGTGTCGGTGTTCGACGACGCGCGCATCCTGCACGTCGCCCGTTACGGCAAGTCCGGCGCGCAGGCGTCGGGGCAGGCGGAGGGCGCGGTGATGACGGTGTCGTTCGAACTGGACGGGCAGGCGTTTCTCGCGCTGAACGGCGGCCCGGCGTTCCCGCTCACACCGGCCGTGTCGTTCGTCGTCAACTGCCGCGACCAGCAGGAGATCGACCGCTACTGGGCGGCCCTGGCCGAAGGCGGGGACGAACGCGCACAGCAGTGCGGCTGGCTGCGCGACCGCTTCGGCGTGTCGTGGCAGGTGGTGCCGGTGCAGATGCCCGAACTGATGGCGGGCGACCCGGCACGCGCCGAACGCGTGATGGCGCAGGTGATGAAGATGAAGAAGCTCGATCTCGGCGTGCTGCAGCAGGCGGCGGCCGGCTAGCGAACGCCGGCCTGGACGCGCCGTTTCGACGTGCGCACGCGACGTCCGACGATATTCCCGGCCGGTCGGTCAATCAGCGCAGAACGATCGTTTCGATTATCGATCGAGATGCGTTTCACGCCGGTGTAATCAAGTCGTGAATTATCTTGCTGCTGTTTATGTCAGGTCGTCGCGATTATAAAAATGACGTGACATGCGTGTTGGCGATACGGCGCGCCGCCGCTGCGGCCGCTCCAGTAATGCGAGAGCCGGCGTGAGAGACGGTCCGCATGCGAAAGGAGATGCGATGCGAAGAAATTCAAACTTATAATGCCCGCGTTGTTTCCGGGATCGTCGATATAAAACATGAGGGCAATAAGATGAGTTTTAGTGAAGCCGTTCGTGCCGCACTCAATCAATACGCGAAATTCGAGGGCCGCGCGCGCCGCGCGGAATACTGGTATTTCGCGTTGCTCACGAGCGTCGTGTCGATCCTCTGCCAGGTGATCACCATGGTGGGGCACGACACGAGCGCGATCTCGCTGCTGCTGATGATCGTCGCGGCCGTCGTGTCGCTCGCGCTGGTGCTGCCGAGCCTCGCGGTCACCGTCCGCCGCCTGCACGATACGGGCCGCTCGGGCTGGTTCCTGCTGATCGCGCTCATTCCGCTCGTCGGCGGGATTCTGCTGCTCGTGTGGATGTGCTCGCGCGGCACCAACGGCCCGAACCGTTACGGCTCGGATCCGATTCCAGCGATCTGAGCGCCGCCCGCCCCGACGCGCGACGCCGTCGTGTGGGGGGGGGCCGACGATCGCTTCACGGCTGCCTTGCTTCGCTGCTTGGCTGCTTGGCAGATCCCACGCTTCACCGTTTCCCCATTACCCGCTTCGCCGCTTCCCCGCTTCCCCGCTTCCCCGCTTCCCCGCTTCCCCGCTTCACACCTTCATCCACGTCACCACGTCACCACGCCACCGCGCCACCGCGCCACCCCGCCACCCCGCCACCCCGCCACCCCGCGGACGCAGTTTCCATCGTCTCCTCGCGCGCCGCACCCTCCCGCCGGCCGTCCGCCGCCCCCGCTCGCCCGATTCCTCGAAATACCCCCCTTTCCAGGCTTTGCTCGACCGATCGGCGTTTGACGCGCGCATGAATAATCGGTGTCACTGGAGAACGGCATTTCGCCGTACCCGACTGGAGGCCCCGTGGCAGACGAGAGCGATCTCGACAGAACCGAAGCCGCCACTCCGAGGCGCCGCGAGAAGGCGCGCGAGGAGGGGCAGGTCGCGCGTTCGCGCGAGCTGGCTTCGTTCGCGCTGCTCGCGGCCGGGTTCTACGGCGCGTGGCTGCTCGCGGGTCCGTCGGGCGCCCACCTCCAGACGATGCTGCGCGGTGCGTTCGCGTTCGACCGCGCGACCGCGTTCGACACGCACCGGATGCTGTCGGCGGCCGGCAGCGCGAGCCTCGAGGGTCTCGCCGCGCTGCTGCCGATCCTGGCGCTCACCGGCCTCGCCGCGCTGCTCGCGCCAATGGCGCTCGGCGGCTGGCTGATCTCGCAGAAGACCTTCGAGCTGAAGTTCGACCGCCTGAACCCGATCTCGGGCCTGGGCCGGATGTTCTCGATCCAGGGGCCGATCCAGCTCGGGATGTCGCTCGCGAAGACGCTCGTCGTCGGCGGGATCGGCGGGATCGCGATCTGGCGCAGCAAGGACGAGCTGCTCGGTCTCGCGACCCAGCCGCTCGGCTCGGCGCTCGCCGATGCGATGCATCTGGTCGCCGTGTGCTGCGGCACGACGGTCGCCGGGATGCTGGTGGTCGCCGCGCTCGATGTGCCTTACCAACTCTGGCAGTACAACAAGAAGTTGCGCATGACGAAGGAAGAAGTGAAGCGCGAGCATCGCGAGAACGAAGGCGATCCGCACGTGAAGGGCCGCATCCGCCAGCAGCAGCGCGCGATCGCGCGGCGCCGGATGATGGCCGCCGTGCCGAAGGCCGACGTGGTCGTCACGAACCCGACGCACTTCGCCGTCGCGCTGCAGTACACGGACGGCGAGATGCGTGCGCCGAAGGTCGTCGCGAAGGGCGTGAACCTCGTCGCCGCGCGCATCCGCGAACTCGCGGCCGAGCACAACGTGCCGCTGCTCGAGGCGCCGCCGCTCGCGCGTGCGCTGTATCACAACGTCGAACTCGAACGCGAGATTCCCGGCTCGCTGTACTCGGCTGTCGCCGAAGTGCTCGCGTGGGTCTACCAGCTCAAGCGTTTCCGCTCGGAAGGCGGCGCCTTCCCGGCCGCGCCGGTCGATCTCGACGTGCCGGCCGACCTCGACAAGGGGTCGTCGGTCGCCGCCGACGACGAGCGTGAAGAAGCCGAAGACACGCTCGGCAAGCAAGGGAACGCAGCATGAGCACCCCGACCACCGGCCTGTTCGCCAAGCGCGTGAACCCGTTCGCGGGCACCAACCTGCGCGCGCTCGCGGGCCCGATCCTCATCTGCATGATCCTGGGGATGATGATCCTGCCGCTGCCGCCGCTGCTGCTGGATCTGCTGTTCACCTTCAACATCGCGCTGTCGGTGATGGTGCTGCTCGTCAGCATGTACACGATGAAGCCGCTCGACTTCGCGGCGTTCCCGAGCGTGCTGCTGTTCTCGACGCTGTTGCGGCTGTCGCTGAACGTCGCGTCGACGCGCGTCGTGCTGCTCGAAGGCCACACCGGCCCCGACGCGGCGGGCCAGGTGATCGAGGCGTTCGGCCACTTCCTCGTCGGCGGCAACTTCGCGGTCGGCATCGTCGTGTTCGTGATCCTGATGATCATCAACTTCATGGTGATCACGAAGGGCGCGGGGCGGATCGCCGAAGTGTCCGCGCGCTTCACGCTCGACGCGATGCCCGGCAAGCAGATGGCGATCGACGCCGACCTGAACGCGGGCCTCATCAACGAGGAACAGGCGCGCAAGCGGCGCCTCGCCGTGTCGCAGGAAGCCGAGTTCTACGGGTCGATGGACGGCGCGTCGAAGTTCGTGCGCGGCGACGCGATCGCGGGCCTGATCATCATGGCGATCAACGTGATCGGCGGTCTGATCGTCGGGATGGTGCAGCACGACATGAGCTTCGCCGCGGCCGGCACCAACTACACGCTGCTGACGATCGGCGACGGCCTCGTCGCGCAGATCCCGTCGCTCGTGATCTCGACCGCGGCCGGCGTGATCGTGTCGCGCGTCGCGACCGACGAGGACATCGGCACGCAGATCACCGGCCAGCTGTTCACCAACCCGCGCGTGCTCAACATCACCGGCGCGATCATCGTGCTGATGGGGCTGATCCCGGGCATGCCGCACGTCGCGTTCCTCGCGCTCGGCGGCGGCGCGATCTGGCTGGCCCGCACGCAGACGCGTCGCGCGGCGGCCCGCGTGGCGGCCGGCGACGTGACCGAGATCGCACCGCCCGCCGCGCTGCCGGGCGACAGCCACGAGGCGACCTGGGACGACGTGCAGCTGATCGATCCGCTCGGCCTCGAAGTCGGCTACCGGCTGATCCCGCTCGTCGACAAGAACAGCGACGGCGAGCTGCTCAAGCGCATCAAGAGCATCCGCAAGAAATTCGCGCAGGAAATCGGCTTCCTGCCGCCGGTGATCCACATCCGCGACAACCTCGAGCTGCGGCCGAACGCATACCGGATCGCGCTGAAGGGCGTCGAGATCGGCACGGGCGAAGTGTTCCCGGGCCAGTGGCTCGCGATCAACCCGGGCCAGGTGACGGCCGCGCTGCCGGGCGCCACGACGCAGGATCCGGCGTTCGGGTTGCCGGCCGTGTGGATCGACGTCGCGATGCGCGAGCAGGCGCAGGTGTACGGCTACACGGTCGTCGATGCGAGCACGGTCGTCGCGACCCATCTGAACCATCTGGTCGTGCAGCACGCGGCCGAGCTGCTCGGCCGCCAGGAAGTGCAGTCGCTCGTCGAGCGCACCGGCAAGGATGCGCCGTCGCTCGTCGAGGACCTCGTGCCGAAGACGATCTCGCTGACGACGCTGCAGAAAGTGCTGCAGAACCTGCTCGAGGAAGGCGTGCCGATCCGCGACATGCGCACGATCCTCGAGGCCGTGTCCGAACACGCGGGCCGCGGCGACGCGTACGAGATCACCGCCGCGGTGCGGCTGTCGCTCGGCCGGGCGATCACGCAGCAGTGGTATCCGGGCGCGGGCGAGATGCAGGTGATGGGCCTCGATTCGAATCTCGAGCGCGTGCTGTCGCAGGCGCTCGCCACCGGCGCGAACCCGGGCCTCGAACCCGGCCTCGCGCACAACCTTCTGACCGGCACGCAGCAAGCGATGCTGCGTCAACAGAATCTCGGGCTGCCGCCCGTGCTGCTGGTGCAGCACGCGCTGCGCGCGATGCTCGCGCGTTTCCTGCGCCGCAGCCTGCCGCAACTGAAAGTGCTGTCGTATGCCGAAGTGCCGGACACGCGCACGATCAAAGTCGTTAACGTCATCGGGGGTTCCGCTTGAACATTCGCAAATTCACCGGCGCGACCAGCCGCGACGCGCTTCGCCTCGTGCGCGAGGCACTGGGTGCCGACGCCGTCGTGCTGTCGAACCGCACGCTCGATGACGGCAGTGTCGAAATCGTCGCGCTCGCCGATTCGGATCTCGCCGCGGTCGCGCCGCCGGCCGCGGCCCGGGCGCGCAGCCTTCCGCCGCGCACGCCGGAATCCGTGCCGGCCGCAGCCGTGCCGGGCATCGTGTCGCGCCCGGGTGCCGGGCTCGCGCGCCCGGCCGTCAATCCGTATGCAGCAGGCGAGGGCGGGCTCCCGGACGTGTTTTCCTCGGTGTTCGGCGCGCGCGCCGAAGCGACGGAGCCGGCCGCGGAATCGACCGCCTTCGACGCGGATGCCGACACGCACGCAACGGCCGCGGCATCGGGCGCGCCGGTTGCGCCCGTTGCGCCGATCACCGCCGCCGGCACGCCGTCGGCAGCGTCCGAACCCGCGCCGTGGCTCGTCGAGCACGCGAAACGCCTGACCCAGCAGCGCGAAGCGCTGATCGCCCGCGCGCAGGCCGCCCCGACCGCCCCGCAAGCGCCGGCCCGCATGCAGCAGGACGCCGCACCCGCGACGCCTGCCGCCTGGGCGCGCGACATCGTGCGCGACGCCGAGCGCCGGATGCCGCCGGCCGCCGCTGCGACGGCCCGCCAGGGCGAAACGGGTGCCGCGAAGCCGGCCGAACGCACGCGCCTGTCCGCCGAGGCCGCCGCCGCGGTGGCAGACGCGGTGAAGGCGCGCGTCGAGAGCATCGTCAACGACACGGTGATGCACGAGCTCGGCGCGATGCGCGGGATGATGGAAGCGCAGTTCGACAGCCTGATGTGGCACGACCGCCAGCGCCGCAGCCCGGTGCACGGCGCGCTGACCCGGCACCTGTTCTCGGCCGGCTTCTCCGCGCAGCTGGTGCGCATGCTGGTCGACAACCTGCCGTCCGGCGACGGCGCGCAGACCTTCGAGCAGGCCGCCGACTGGGCGCAGTCGGTGCTCGCGGCGAACCTGCCGGTGCTCGAGAGCGAAGACGCGCTGATGGAGCGCGGCGGCGTGTTCGCGCTGATGGGGCCGACCGGCGTCGGCAAGACGACCACCACCGCGAAGCTCGCCGCGCGCTGCGTGATGCGCTTCGGCGCGAGCAAGGTCGCGCTGCTGACCACCGACAGCTACCGGATCGGCGGCCACGAGCAGCTGCGCATCTTCGGCAAGATCCTCGGCGTCCCCGTGCATGCGGTGAAGGATGCGGGCGATCTCGAGCTCGCGCTGTCCGAGCTGCGCAACAAGCACATCGTGCTGATCGACACGATCGGCATGAGCCAGCGGGACCGCGCGCTGTCCGACCAGATCGCGATGCTGCACGGTGCGAACGCGCCGGTGCAGCGCCTGCTGCTGCTCAACGCGACGAGCCACGGCGACACGCTCAACGAGGTCGTCCAGGCCTACCGCAGCGCGGCCGACCATCCGCACGCGGCACACCCCGATCTCGCCGGCTGCATCCTGACCAAGCTCGACGAGGCGACCCATCTCGGCGGCGTGCTCGACACGGTGATCCGCTACAAGCTGCCGGTCCACTACGTGTCGACCGGCCAGAAGGTGCCGGAGAACCTGTACGTCGCGTCGACCAAATTCCTGCTGAAGAGCGCGTTCTGTGTGCCGCGCGACGGCTCGCCCTTCGTGCCGCAAGACGAAGACATGCCGACGCTGCTGTCCGCACTGACCGCACGTTCCACCGCCGAGCTGCACGAGGTGCGATTTGGATAAACGGATCATCGATCAGGCCGAAGGGCTGCGGCGCCTGCTGGCCGGGCGCGCGTCGCGCATCGTCGCGGTGACGGGCGGGCCGGCGGGCGTCGGCTGCACGTCCACCGTCGTGAACCTCGCGGCGGCGCTGACCGCGCTCGGCAAGGACGTGCTCGTCGTCGACGAGCGCGCCGACGTGCAGTCGGCCACGGCGACGCTCGCGGGCGCGTGGCTGCGCGACGGCGAACGCACGCGCGTCGCCGCCGGCTTCGGCCTGTGCGCGGCCGCGCGGCTCGCACGCGACGGCTACGACGATACGGAACTGAGCGACTTCGTCGACGGCCAGGCCGACATCGTGCTGGTCGACGCGCAGCTCGGCGCCGACGGCGGGTTCTCCGCGCTCGCGCGCGAGGCGCACGACGTGCTGATCGTCACGCGGGTCGCCGCGCAGGCGATCACCGAGGCGTACGCGTGCATGAAGCGGCTGCATTTCGCGCACGCGGTCGCGCAGTTCCGCGTGCTGACCAATCACGTCGGCAGCCACGCCGACGCGAGGACCGCATTCGACAACCTCGCGGGCGTCGCGAGCCGCTACCTGACGGTGTCGATCGCCGACGCCGGCTGCGTGACCGCCGATCCGCTCGTCGAGCATGCGCGCGACCTGATGCATACCGCGGTCGACGCGTTTCCGTCGTCGGCCGCCGCGCGCGATTACCGGCAGATTGCCGCCGACCTGCTGTACTGGCCGATGCGCCCGGGCACGGGCGCGGGGCGCGCCGTGCATGCGGGCGGCAAGCCGTCTTACGAGGCGGGTGCGGCGCACGCCGCGTGAGCGCCACCGCAAGGAGAGAGCCATGATGTACAACGCTCAGGGAAAGATGACCCAGGCCGACGTGCTCGCGCAATACGCGCCGCTCGTGCGGCGCCTGGGGCTGCAGCTCGTCGCGAAGATGCCGGCGAGCGTCGACCTCGACGACCTGATCCAGGCCGGCATGATCGGCCTGATGGACGCGGCCGGCCGCTACAAGGAAGACCAGGGCGCGCAGTTCGAGACCTACGCGACCCAGCGCATCCGCGGCGCGATGCTCGACGAGCTACGCAGCAACGACTGGCTGCCGCGCAGCCTGCGCAAGACGTCGCGCGAGGTCGAGCACGCGGTGCACCAGGTCGAGCAGCAGCTCGGCCGCTCGGCGAGCGAGACCGAGATCGCGCAGCACCTGAAGATGCCGCTCGACGAATACCAGGGGATGCTGCAGGACCTGCACGGCAGCCAGCTCATCTATTACGAGGATTTCGACCGCGCGGCCGACGACGAGCCGTTCCTCGACCGCTATCGCGTCGATCACGCCGATCCGCTGTCGGCGCTGCTCGACGACCACCTGCGCGAGGCACTCGTCGACGCGATCGACCGGCTGCCCGAGCGCGAGAAGCTGCTGATGTCGCTGTACTACGAGCGCGGGCTGAACCTGCGCGAGATCGGCGCGGTGCTCGAAGTCAGCGAGTCGCGCGTGTGCCAGCTGCACAGCCAGGCCGTCGCGCGCCTGCGCGCGCGGTTGCGCGAACAGGCGTGGGTCGGCGCGGAGAACTGACCCTTTCACGGCAGCCCACGCGCGCCGACGCGGCGCGCGGCGCGCATTTCCCGCGCCGATTTGCTACAATCCCTCCCGTTTTCCGAGGAGCGTTGCGACGGACCATCCTGCGTCCGCCAGGCTCGGAAAGCTTCACCAAGCAGCCGTGCGGCGATATTTGCACCGGCCCCGCTTCCTGAACGGCGCTCACGTCACCAATTTCTAGAACTTTTTTAGAAAGGAGGGCGTGATGAACGCCATTATCGATTCCCAGGCTTCCAAGGATTACATCGTCGCCGACATGGCGCTTGCCGGCTGGGGCCGCAAGGAACTGAACATCGCCGAGACCGAAATGCCGGGCCTCGTGCAGATCCGCGACGAATACAAGGCGCAGCAGCCGCTGAAGGGCGCGCGCATCGCCGGTTCGCTGCACATGACGATCCAGACCGGCGTGCTGATCGAGACGCTGAAGGCGCTCGGCGCGGACGTGCGCTGGGCGTCGTGCAACATCTTCTCGACGCAGGACCATGCCGCGGCCGCGATCGTCGAAGCCGGCACGCCGGTGTTCGCGTTCAAGGGCGAGTCGCTCGACGAATACTGGGAGTTCTCGCACCGCATCTTCGAATGGCCGAACGGCGAATTCGCGAACATGATCCTGGACGACGGCGGCGACGCAACGCTGCTGCTGATCCTCGGCTCGAAGGCCGAGAAGGACCGTTCGGTGATCGCGAAGCCGACCAACGAGGAAGAAGTCGCGCTGTACAAGTCGATCGCGAAGCACCTCGACGCGGACCCGACCTGGTACTCGACGCGCCTCGCGCACATCAAGGGCGTGACCGAGGAAACCACGACCGGCGTGCACCGCCTGTACCAGATGGAAAAGGACGGCCGCCTGCCGTTCCCGGCGTTCAACGTGAACGACTCGGTCACGAAGTCGAAGTTCGACAACCTGTACGGCTGCCGCGAATCGCTCGTCGACGGCATCAAGCGCGCGACCGACGTGATGATCGCGGGCAAGGTCGCGGTCGTCGCGGGCTACGGCGACGTGGGCAAGGGCTGCGCGCAATCGCTGCGCGGCCTGGGCGCGACCGTGTGGGTCACCGAAATCGACCCGATCTGCGCGCTGCAGGCGGCGATGGAAGGCTACCGCGTCGTGACGATGGAATACGCGGCCGACAAGGCCGACATCTTCGTGACGGCGACCGGCAACTACCACGTGATCAACCACGATCACATGAAGGCGATGCGCCACAACGCGATCGTCTGCAACATCGGCCACTTCGACTCGGAAATCGACGTCGCGTCGACCCGCCAGTACCAGTGGGAAAACATCAAGCCGCAGGTCGACCACATCATCTTCCCGGACGGCAAGCGCGTGATCCTGCTGGCCGAAGGCCGCCTCGTGAACCTCGGCTGCGCGACCGGCCACCCGTCGTTCGTGATGTCGAACTCGTTCGCGAACCAGACGCTCGCGCAGATCGAGCTGTTCGTGCGCGGCAACGAGTACGAGAACAAGGTGTACGTGCTGCCGAAGCACCTCGATGAAAAGGTCGCGCGCCTGCACCTCGCGCGCATCGGCGCGAACCTGTCCGTGCTGTCGGACGAGCAGGCTGCGTACATCGGCGTGCAGAAGGACGGCCCGTTCAAGCCGAACCACTACCGCTACTGATGCGCCGTCGCCGCCGTGCCGCGGGCGTCCCGCATCGGGCGGGCGCGGTACGGCGGCACGGTGCCGGATCGCCGGCCGTCGCGTCATGTCCGCCGCTGCGCGGGCACGCGTGGCGGCCGGCGGCGGTCACCGAGCATTGACCGACCAGATCGACAACCGAACCGGAGCCCTCCATGAGCGTCATCCTCACCTGGGTCATCAACGCCCTCGCGCTGCTGATCATCACGTACCTCGTGCCGTCGATCCACATCAAGAGCTTCGGCACCGCGCTGATCATCGCGGTCGTGCTGGGCCTGATCAACACGGTGATCCGGCCGGTGTTGATCCTGCTGACGCTGCCCGTCACGATCGTCACGCTCGGGGTGTTCATCCTCGTCGTGAACGCGCTGTGCTTCTGGTTCGCGTCGTCGCTGCTGAAGGGGTTCGAGGTGTCGGGTTTCTGGTCGGCGTTCTTCGGTTCGATCCTGTACAGCATCGTGTCGTGGCTGCTGTCCGCGCTGATCTTCGGGCAGCGCGACATCGGCTGACGGCCGGGCTCACTCTTGCGAATCATGAAACCGATCGAACTCTCGTTTGAATTCTTCCCGCCGAAGACGGCGGAGGGCGTCGAGAAGCTGCGCGCGACGCGTGCGCAGCTGCTGCCGCTGAAGCCGAAATTCGTCTCCGTGACGTTCGGCGCCGGCGGCTCGACGCAGCAGGGCACGCTCGATACCGTGCTCGACATGCAGAAGGACGGCCTCGAGGCCGCGCCGCACCTGTCGTGCATCGGCTCGTCGCGCGACAACCTGCGCGCGATCCTCGACCAGTACCGCTCGCACGGTATCCGGCATATCGTCGCGCTGCGCGGCGACCTGCCGTCGGGGATGGGCGCGGTCGGCGAGCTGCGTTATGCGTCCGAGCTCGTCAGCTTCATCCGCGCCGAGCATGGCGACTGGTTCCACATCGAAGTCGCCGGCTATCCGGAATACCACCCGCAATCGCGCTCGCCGAAGGCCGATCTCGAGAACTTCGCGCGCAAGGTGAAAGCCGGCGCGAATTCCGCGATCACGCAATACTTCTTCAATGCCGACGCGTATTTCCGCTTCGTCGAGGATGCGCGCAAGCTGGGGGTGGACGTGCCGATCGTGCCGGGCATCATGCCGATCACGAACTTCTCGCAGCTGATGCGCTTCTCGGAAATGTGCGGCGCGGAAGTGCCGCGCTGGGTCGCGCGCCGGCTCGAGAGCTTCGGCGACGATCGCGACGCGATCCGTGCGTTCGGCGCGGACGTCGTCACGAGCCTGTGCCAGCGCCTGATCGACGCGGGCGTGCCGGGCCTGCACTTCTATACGCTGAACGCGGCGGCCGCGACGCGGACGATCTGCGAACGGCTCTCCATGTAAGCGTCATCACGCGGTTGCATGCGTCGAAAGCCCCGCCGGCAAAACCGGCTGGGCTTTTTTTTCGCTGCCGGTCGGCCGGTCCGCCCGCCGCGCCAGCGTCAGCGCTGCGCCTGCATCAGCGGCGGGCGCCGGTCGAACCACGGCCGCGCCTGTTCGAGCTGGCGCGCGAGTTTCAGCAGCAACGCATCGTCGGCGTGGCGCGCGACGAACTGCACGCCGATCGGCAGCCCGCGCGCGTTCCACCAGAGCGGCACCGACATCGCCGGCTGGCCCGTCAGGTTGAACAGCTCGGTGCAGCCGGCCCACGCGAACGCCTTCTCCGACGCCTTCGCGAGCATCTCGCGCAGCAGCGGTTTCACCGGCAGCGCGCCGAGCAGCTTCATCTGCGCGGCTTCGAGCGGCGTCGGCTGCAGCTCGCCGATCTTGACCGGCGGCCCCGCGAGCGTCGCGCACAGGATCGCGTCGTAGCGCGACACGAGGCCCGCGACCTGCACGGTGAGCTGGCGCTGCCATTCGAGCACGTCCGGCAGGCGCGCGCGGGCGACGCGCCTGCCGACGACGGCCATCGCCCACGTCGCCGGCTCGAACTCCGCGCGCTTCGGCGTGCGTCCGGTCAGCGCGCGCGCACCCAGCACCAGCTCCTCGGCGATCGTCGCCCATAGCGTGAGAAAGGTTTCGGCCGCGCGCGCGTAGTCGATGTTCAGCGTCGCCGGTTCGACGTGATGGCCGAGCGATTCGACCAGCGCGGCCGCGTCGTCGAGCGCCGCGCGTGTGTCGCCGGCGAGCGCCGGCGCGAGCATCGGGTCGACGACGAGGCCGATCCGAAGCGGGCCGGGCGGCGCGTCGAGCGCGCCCAGAAAGGTGCCGGGCGCGCCGGGCGGCAGCGTCTGGCCGGTCGTCACGTCGAGCAGCAGCGCACTGTCGCGCACGCTGCGCGACACCGCATGCTGGACGACCAGCTCGCCGTTCGAAGGCAGGTCGACCAGCACCGGATTGCGGCTCGGCTTCAGGCCGAACAGCCCGCAGCACGACGCGGGGATCCGGATCGAGCCGCCGCCGTCGGACGCATGCGCGAGCGGCACGATGCCGGCCGCGACGGCCGCGGCCGCGCCGCCGCTCGAGCCGCCGGGCGTGTGATCGATGTCCCACGGATTGCGGCACGCGCCGAACAGCTCGGGTTCGGTGTACGGCATCTGGCCGATTTCCGACGTGTTGGTCTTGCCGAACACATTGAGCCCGGCCGCGCGGCTGCGCGCGATCAGCGGCGAATCGTCGGCGGGGGCGAAGTAGCGGTAGTGCCGGCTGCCCATCGACAGCGGCAGCCCGGCGACCGCCGCGCCCAGATCCTTGACGAGATACGGGACGCCCGCGAACGGCGCGTCGGTGCCGGTGTCGCCGGCCTGCTCGGCCCGCTTGCGCGCGGCGTCGTAGTCCTGCAGCACGATCGCGTTGATCGCGCCGTTCACCGCTTCGGCCTGGCCGATCGCGGCGTCGAGCAGTTCGCGCGGGCTCGCCTTGCGTTCGCGCACGAGCGTGGCGAGGCCGATCGCGTCATGCGCGAGATAGTCCGAGTGCATCGCGGTCACCCCCGTTGTGACTCGTGGCGATGAAAGGAGGATAACGCGGGCCCGGCGCGCCGGACCCGCCGCCGGCGGCCTTTACAGGTGTTCGGCGAGGAACGTCAGCGTGCGGCCGTGCGCGAGCGCCGCGGCGCGCTGGTTGTACGATGCGCGGTCGGTGCAGTTGAAGCCGTGCTCGGCGCCCGGGTACAGGTGGAACGACGCGTTGTGGCGGCCCGCGAACGCGGCCTTCACCTGCTCGACGGCGGCGAGCGGGATCGCGTGGTCGTTCTCCGCGTAGTGGAACAGGATCGGCTGCGTGATCTTGCCGGCGAGGTCGAGCGCATTCTGGATGCCGCCGCCGTAGTAGGCGACCGCCGCATCGACCTTGCCGGCCGCGGCCGCGCGGTACGCGAGCTGGCCGCCGAAGCAGTAGCCGATCGCGGCGACCTTGCCGGCGACTTCGGGGCGCGCGCGCAACGCGTCGGCGGCCGCGCCGATGTCCGCGACCGCGAGGCCCACGTCGGTCTTCTTCATCAGCTCGATACCCTTGTCGCGATCGGCGCCTTCGTAGGTCAGTTCGACGCGCGGCTGCGTGCGCCAGAACACGTCCGGCGCGAGCGCGACGAAGCCGTCGGCCGCGTACTGGTCGGCGACCGCGCGAATGTGCGCGTTCACGCCGAAGATTTCCTGGATGATGATGACGGCGGGGCCCTTGCCGCGCTTGGGCAGCGCGAGATAGCCGCCGAAGCTGTCGTTACCGGTCGGGATGTCGATCCATTGGGCTGTCACGTTTGAACTCCTGGCGAACGGGCGCGCGACATGCGCGCCGCGGATGGAAATGGAGGCGGCCCAGTGTGCCACCAATCCCCGGACGCTGCAGCGCGCGCAAGCGGCGCGCCGGCCGGGTATGCGCGGCTCGAACCCGCGTGCCGAACCCGCTTCTCGCGCAGCGATCGTTTCGATCTCGATTATTCATTTTTCGGCGGCGTGCGGCTTCGATAGAGTCGACGTGTCGGCCTTTACAAAGCGCTTTCGCGCATCGCCCCCGAAGGATTCGCCATGCCAGCCCGTGCATTTTCCACCCCGTTTTCCGAACGCTTCGGCCTGCGCCTGCCGCTCGTGCAGGCGCCGATGGTCGGCGCGACCACGGCCGCGATGGTCGCGGGCGCGTCCAACGCCGGCGCGCTCGGCAGTCTCGGCGCCGGCGCGTTCGAGCCGGACCGTCTCGCGACCGAAGTCGCCGCGATTCGCGCGGCGACTTCGCGTCCGTTCGCCGTGAACCTGTTCGTGTTGCCCGACGCCGCGCCCGACGCCGCGCCCGACGCGGCGACCGTCGCTCGCGCGCTCGCCGCGATCGATCCGTTGAACGCGACGCTCGGGCTGCCGCCGGGCAGCGCGCCCGCGCGTTACGCACCCGACTTCCGCGCGCAGCTCGACGCGCTCGTCGCGCTGCGCGTGCCGGTCGCGAGTTTCACGTTCGGCGTGCTCGACGCGGCCGACGTCGCGCGCCTGAAGGCCGCCGGCACTTACGTGATCGGCACCGCGACGCACGTCGCCGAAGGGCTCGCGTGGCGGGCGGCTGGCGCCGACGCGCTGTCCGCGCAGGGCGCCGAAGCCGGCGGCCATCGCGGTACCTTCATCGGCCCGGCCGACGATGCGCTGATCGGCACGCTCGCGCTGGTGCCGCAGCTCGTCGATGCGACCGGGCTGCCCGTGCTCGCCGCGGGCGGCATCATGGACGGCCGCGGGATCGCCGCCGCGCTCGCGCTCGGCGCGCAGGGCGCGCAGCTCGGCACCGCGTTCCTGACGTGTGCGGAAAGCGCGATCGCGGCGGACTGGAAGGCGCGGCTGCTCGCGAGCGCCGATACGTCGACGCAGGTCACGCGCGCGATCACCGGCCGCCATGCGCGTGGCTTGCGCAATGCGCTGATGATGCGGCTCGGCGAACGCGTGGCCGATGCCGCGCCGTATCCGGTGCAGAACGCGCTGACCCAGCCGCTGCGCCAGGCCGCCGCGCGCGCGAATGACGGCGACTACCTGTCGCTGTGGGCCGGGCAGGGCGCGCCGCTCGCCAGGCGGCGCGACGCCGCGCTGACGACGTCGCAGCTCGTCGACGCGCTCGACGCCGAATGGCGCGCGGTGCCTGCGTAAACGATTCGACGGCCGCCGGAGCGGCTCGCGTCGGCACACGAAACGCGCGCGTCGTCACGCGCGTTTCATTCAATGATCCCGCGCACAAAATACCGAATCGAAATGACACGGGAATGCTTTAAATCAACCTTTCGCCAGGCCGCGTGGAACTAGCGGAAACCCTTATCCGGCGGGGCTTGCGGCGACATTCGAGCAGTCATTCCAAAGCGCCCGTATCGGTAGTGTTACCACTACCCCAAAAAAGTCCCACAAATTAATTTGATCACCTACACTTGCGCGCAAGTACGGGCGGGCGGCTGCTAAAAGCGGTTGCTTCCCACGTGCTTGAGGCCAAGTGCATGAACGATGCAACCGGCGAATCGTCCAGTGAATGCAAACACAGGGATGGCAGCGGGGCACCGGGCGATGGCGTTTATTGGGACCGAAACTGGAGACTTACATGAATATCAAGATGCAAAAGCTGTTGCCTATCACCGCAGCGGCGATGCTGTGCGTTGCAGCGGCAAGCAACGCGGCCGCCGATCAAGTCGTCAAGATCGGCCACGTCGCGCCCTTGACGGGCGGTATTGCACACCTGGGCAAGGACAACGAAAACGGTGCACGTCTCGCAGTCGAGGAGATCAACGCCAAGGGTCTCACGATCGGCGGCCAGAAAATCACGCTGCAACTCGACGCGCAGGATGACGCGGCCGACCCGCGCCAGGCCACGCAGGTTGCGCAGAAGCTCGTCGACGACAAGGTCGTCGCGGTGGTCGGCCACCTGAACTCGGGCACGTCGATCCCGGCCTCGAAGATCTACAGCGATTCGGGCATCGTGCAGATCTCGCCGTCGGCGACCAACCCGGCGTACACGCAGCAAGGCTTCAAGACCACGTATCGCGTGGTGGCGACCGATGCGCAGCAAGGCCCGGCACTCGCGAACTACGCGCACTCGAAGGGCATCAAGAGCGTCGCGGTGGTCGACGATTCGACCGCCTACGGCCAGGGTCTCGCGAACGAGTTCGAGAAGAAGGCGAAGGCGCTCGGCCTGAAGGTGATGTCGCACGATGCGACCAACGACAAGGCGGTCGACTTCCGCGCGATTCTGACCAAGATCAAGGGCGAGAACCCGGACGCGATCATGTACGGCGGCATGGACGCCACCGGCGGCCCGTTCGCGAAACAGGCGAAGCAGCTCGGCCTGCGCGCGAAGATCCTCGCGGGCGACGGCGTGTGCACGGAGAAGCTGGCCGACCTGGCCGGCGACGCGACCGACAACGTCGTGTGCTCGGAAGCCGGTGCTTCGCTCGAGAAGATGGCGGGCGGCGCGGCGTTCAAGGCGAAGTACGAGAAGCGCTTCGGCCAGCCGATCCAGATCTACGCACCGTTCACGTACGACGCCGTGTACATCATCGTCGATGCGATGAAGCGCTCGAACTCGACGGATCCGGCGAAGATTCTCGCTGCGATGCCGGCGACGAACTACTCGGGCGTGATCGGCACGACGACCTTCGACTCGAAGGGCGACCTGCAGCACGGCGTGATCTCGCTGTACAACTACAAGAGCGGCAAGAAGACGCTGCTCGACGAAGTGAAGATGTAAGCTGAACAGCGGTCGACAGAAGGGGTGAAAGCGCGCCTGCGGCAACGCAGGCGCGCTTTCTTTTTGGCGCGCCCGCCGCGCGGTCAGATCTTCAGGTGTGCGAGGACCTTCGGCGCGACCGCGGCGACGAGCGCCGCGCACAGCGCGACGACCGCCAGCCCGATGGTCAGGTTCGCCGTCTGCGCGACCGCGCCGATCACGACCGGACCGAACAGCAGTCCGAAATACGCGAGCCCGGCCACGTGCGCGAGGCCTTCGGCCGCGTGGATGCCTTTCACGCGCGCGGCGGCGGCGAACAGCACGGGCATCATGTTCGCGAGGCCGAGGCCCATCAGCGTGAAGCCCGTCAGCACGGCGATCGGGTTCGGCAGCAGCAGTGCGCCGATCATCCCGGCGCACGCGAGCGACGCGCTCGCGAACACCAGCTGCGGCGCGCCGAAGCGCGCGCGCACCGCGTCGCCGGCGAAACGCGCGACCGCCATCCCGCCGGAGAACGCCGCATACGCGGCGCTCGCGAGCGCGGGACTCGCCGCGACGACGTCGCGCATGTAGACGGTCGCCCAGTCGTACATCGCGCCTTCGGCGATCAGTGCGATCAGCGCGATGCCGCCGAGCATCCACAGCGCGGGCGAGCGCCAGCGATTGCCGCCGCCGTGCGCGTGTTCGTGATGCGGCACGTGCGGCAGCACGGCCGGGCTCGCGGCGAGCAGCACCGCGGCGCTGACGGCCGCCGCGAGCGCGAGATGCACGGCCGGCGCCATGCCGGCCGACAACAGCGCGCCGCCGGCCGCCGCCCCCGACATCCCGCCGATGCTGAACATCCCGTGCAGCGACGACATGATCGGCTTGCCGAGCGCGATCTCGACCGCGCTTGCCTCGGCATTCATCGCGACGTCGAGCGTCGCCATCGAGAAGCCGAACAGCGCGAGCACGACGAGCAGCATCCAGTAATCGGGGACCACGAGGATCAGCGCCGCGCAGGCGGACATCACGAGCCCGCCCGCGAGGCACGCGGTGCGCGAGCCGACGCGCGCGATCCAGCGCGCGATCGTCAGCATCGCGGCGATCGAGCCGCCCGCGACCGCGAACAGCGCGATCGACAGCAGCCCGGCGCTCAACGCGAACTTGTCGCGCACGGTCGGCACGTGCACGCCCCACGACGCGTACATCATGCCGGCGACGAAGAACAGCGCCATCGTGGCCGTGCGTGCGCGCTGGCGGACCGGCAACGCCAGCACGCGATGCGCGTCGGGCGGCGCGGAAAAGTCGGACGAGGATCGGGAGGAGGATTCGGACACGGAACGCTCTTGAATGGACGATGCGCGGGCGCGTCGCGCCCGTCGGATTCGTCCGATTCTATCGAACCGTTTACGGTCTTGCCGGCGCGCTGGCCGTGCCGCCGGTCGTGATCGGCGCGCACTTTGCCTTCACGCGGCGCGTCGGCCATTCGGCCGATGCCCGGCAAGCCGCCGCCGCGGGTAACATCGATGCGCAGGCGGCGTGCCCGACGCGTTCCGGCGCGGCCCGCCTTCGCCACCCTTGCCACCAGGCCTTCCGATCGCAGGAGTCACCGTGAACATCGATCCCGTCCTTGCCCTGCACCTGCTGCATCGCTGCGCGCTCGGCACGCTCGCGACCCACGCGCGCGACCCGCAAGGCTTTCCCTATCCGACGGTCGTGCCGTTCGCACCCGATGCGGATCATCGGCCCGTGATTCTCGTGAGCGGCCTCGCCGAGCACACACGCAACCTCGCCGCCGATCCGCGCGCGGGCTTCCTGGTCGTCGACGCGCCGGACGGCGACGTGCTGAACGCCGAGCGCGCGACGCTGCTCGGCCGCTTCGTGCCGCTCGGCGACGCGCCGCATGTCGCCGCACGCTACCTGCGCTACGAACCCGACGCCGCGCGCTATCTCGCGCTCGGCGATTTCACGTTCTGGGCGCTCGAGATCGAGCGGCTGCGCTATATCGGCGGATTCGGCCGGATGGGCTGGGTGGACGGCACCGGCCTCGATGCGCTGCCGCCGCTCGGGTTCGACGACGAACGGGCGCTGTGGGACGCATACGACTCGAGCGCTGCGCGCCGCGCCGGGCTCGACCTGCTCGGCGTCGACCGTCACGGCGCCGACTGGCGCTGCGACGGCCGCCGTGTGCGCACGCCGTTCGACCCGGTGCCCGGCGATGCCGGCGCACTGCGCGAGCGGTTGATGGCCAGCGCGCGGGATGTGACGTGAGGCCGCGGATTCAGCTTTGTCTGTTTAGCGTCACGCGCCGTACGATTTTCGCAAACATGTCGCCGGATGAAAGCTTTGATTTTTCCGAATGCGGGTAATTGCGTATGTTGATAGACCTATTTCCGGATCGGGTAATGTCCTAATCTCTATGCAAGCGCGTAAAAATTTGAGAAAAGGCCGTGGCCGGTCAAAATGACATGCGTGAATTACAATTGGTCTCGGGATTTTCGTGAATCCTGCTTCTATCAAATCTTTTTTGTGCTAATCTCTGCCTTCAAAATCCGAGGCACAAATATTTCATGAATGGTGAGCCGGCAGCAGATCGGCGCCATTGGTCATATCGAAAGGGAAACTATGTCTTCTTACAAGGACCTGCTGGCCCAGCGGGAGAAGCTGGAGAAGCAAATCGAAGAAGCGAAGTCGCGCGAATACGCCGAAGTGCTGAATGACGTGAAGCAGAAAATTGCCGACTACGGCTTTTCGCTCGCCGAACTCGGCCTCAGCCGCGCGAAGGCAGGCAAGGTCGGTCGTCCGCGCGCAGGCGTGGCAGCGAAGTACCGCGATCCGGAAACGGGCGCGACGTGGTCGGGCCGTGGCAAGCCGCCGCGCTGGATCGCCGGCAAGGACCGCGAACAGTTCTCGATTTAAACGACTGTTTAAATCATTGCCTCGAAAAGAGCCGCGTATCCGTGCAGGAGCGCGGCTTTTTTGTATCGTGGGATCGGAATGTATGCGTTCTGTCATGAAAATGTCAGAAACGGCGCGTGAATGAAAATGCGACCCGTTCGCATAAGCGGTTGATTTAAATGGAAAATTTGGGGTTATCGGAATGCCCCGCGAGGGTCGTTTGGTAGAATTACGTGTCCCAACCGATATCTCGTATTTCATGTCCACGTTTTCCGACGACGCACAAAGCGCAGATAAGCACGCGGTCGCGCGCAAGAGCACCCTCGTCAGTATCGTGCTGAATGTGGTGCTTGCGACGTTTCAGATCGTCGTCGGCGTGGTTGCGCATTCGCAGGCATTGATTGCCGATGGTATCCATTCGATTTCCGATTTGATCTCGGATTTTGTCGTACTGGTTGCGAATCGCCATAGCGGCGCATCGCCGGATGCCGATCACAATTACGGACACAGCCGCTACGAGACCGTCGCGTCGCTGTTTCTCGGCGCGATCCTGATCGCGGTCGGCATCGGCATGCTCTGGCGCGCCGGCAACCGTCTCGTGAATCTCGAAAACATTCCGGCCGTCCATTTTTCCGCGCTGATCGTCGCGCTCACGGTGCTCGTGTCGAAAGAGGCGCTGTTCCGCTACATGCTGCGCGAGGCGCGGCGCGTGCGTTCGGCGATGCTCGTCGCGAACGCATGGCATGCGCGCTCGGACGCCGCATCGTCGCTCGTCGTCGCGATCGGCATCGTCGGCAGTCTCGCCGGCGTGCGGCTGCTCGACCCGATCGCCGCCGCGATCGTCGGCTTCATGGTCGCGCGCATGGGCTGGACGTTCGGCTATGACGCGCTGCAGGACCTGTCGGATCGCGCACTCGACACTACCGACACGGCCGAGATCCGCGCGCTGCTCGCCGCGACGCCGGGCGTGCGCGACGTGCACGACCTGCGCACGCGCAAGATGGGCGATGCGGCGCTCGTCGACGCGCACATCCTCGTCGATCCGATGATCTCCGTCTCCGAAGGGCATTACATCGCGGAAACCGCACGAGCGCGCGTGCTGCGCGACCCGCGCGTGCTCGACGCGCTGATCCACGTCGACCCCGAGAACGATGTGGCGCGCCGTCCGGCGCTCGCGCTGCCGCCGCGCGCCGAG
Source organism: Burkholderia sp. Bp9015 (assembly GCF_003853505.1). Lineage (NCBI taxonomy): Bacteria > Pseudomonadati > Pseudomonadota > Betaproteobacteria > Burkholderiales > Burkholderiaceae > Burkholderia > Burkholderia sp. Bp9015. The sequence goes on along the minus strand of NZ_QTPZ01000006.1, from coordinate 48,671 downwards.
ATTGCGGCGCGGCTCGAGGCCGCGCTCGCGCAGCGCGGGCTGCATCCGGCCGCGATCAACCTGCACTACCTGAGTACGGGGCTCGAGATCGACGTGACGCTCGACGCAGGCGCGGGCGATACCGACGCGGCGCTGGCCGGCCGGCTCGATGTCGACGCGCTGAAGCGCCAGTTCGGCGCGCGCCGGATCGGCTTCACGCGCGGGCTGCCGGCGCAGGCGTGAGCGGCGCCCGCGACCGCGAGCCGCGCGTTACAGCGGCAGTTGCGTGTCGAACTTGATTTCGCGCAGCACGACGCTCGTGCGCACCTGCGACACGGCCGGGATCTTGAAGATCCTTTCGTGCAGGAAGACGTCGTAGGCCTTGATGTCGGGGGCGACGATCTTGAGGATGTAATCGGCTTCGCCCGTCGTGCTGTAGCACTCGGTGACTTCCGGGCAGGTCGCGATCTCGCGCTCGAACTGTTCGACGCCGCCTTCGTTGTGGCGGGTCAGGTGCACGTGCGCGAGCGCACAGACGTGCAGGCCGAGCTTCTCGCGATCGAGCAGCGCGGTGTAGCGCTGGATCACGCCGGACTGTTCCATGTCCTTGATGCGGCGCCAGCACGGCGTACTCGACAGGCCGACCTGGTCGGAGATTTCCTGCACGGAACGGCGCGCGTCGAGCTGCAACAGGCGAAGGATTTTTTGCGAAAAGGAATCGAGCGTCACCTGCGCCTCCATGCGGCAGCTACAACACGCTGAATGTTAGAGGCCCGGGAAAGGAAAGGCAATCTGGCGGCGCGCCGTTGAGCGAGATTCGCTAATTTGCCCGCGGATCCGTTGGGTTTTGTCCCGCTCCCGCCTGTTCCGACCGGTCGGTGTCGGCCACCGCGAGGCCCGCGAGCGCGGCTTGCTGGCGGCGCAGGTCGGCGAGCATGTTGCAGAACAGCGCGCCTTGCTCGATCGCGTCGTCGAGCGCGACGTGCGTGTGCGGATGATCGTCGAACCAGTGCTTCGGAAAGCGCGGCTTGATCGCCTTGCGGTACGGCAGGCCCGTCATCGCGAACGCGAGCGTCTTGATGTCGAGCGCCGACCACGAGAACGGGCAGCGTCCGGCGAAGTGCATCATGTACCAGAACATGAACGTGAAATCGAAGCCGGCCGGCATCGCGACGAACACCGGCTTGCCGGGCAGCGCCTCGACCCATTCGACGTACGCGACGAGCGCGGCCGCCGGCGCCTGCAGGTCGCGCCGACACGCGGCCCACGCTTGCGGCTCCGTCTTCCACCACGCTTCCTGCACCGGATGGGCCTGCGCGCCGGGCAGCGTCTCGAGGTTCGCGGAGAACGTCGCGATCAGCTGCTTGTCCTCCGTATAGGCGGCCGACGCGAAGCTCAGCATCGAGTGCGGGCCGGGAATCGGCCCGTCGGCCTCGACGTCGGTGCTGACGTAGATTTCGGGGATGGCGGTCTGGTTCATCCGAACACCTTGTCGGACACGAACGGATTCGTGCGGCGCTCGTCGCCGAAGGTCGACACCGGGCCGTGGCCCGGCACGAACGTGACGTCGTCGCCCAGCGGCCACAGCTTCTCCTTGATCGAGCGCACGAGGTCCGCGTGGTTGCCGCGCGGGAAATCGGTGCGGCCGATCGAGCCGGCGAACAGCACGTCGCCGACGATCGCGACGCGATGCGCGCGGCTGAAGAACACGACGTGGCCGGGCGTGTGGCCGGGGCAGTGATAGACCTCGAGCGTCTCGTCGCCGAACTGCACGGTGTCGCCGTCGTTCAGCCAGTGGTCCGGCTCGAACGTTTCGGCGGCCGGGAAGCCGAAGCGCTGGCTCTGCATCGGCAGTTGCTCGATCCAGAAGCGCTCGTCTTCCTGCGGTCCCACGATCGGCACGCCGTAGTGCGTCGCGAGTGCCTTCGCGCCCGCGCAGTGATCGACGTGGCCGTGCGTGAGCAGCACCTTCTCGACCTGCACGTTCTGCCGCGCGATCTCCTGTTCGATCCGTTCGAGATCGCCGCCCGGATCGACGACGGCGGCGCGGCCGGTCTTTTCGCAGACGAGCAGCGAGCAGTTCTGCTGGAACGGCGTGACCGGAATGAGCGTGACTTTCATGGAGGCACCGCGGCGGCTAAAAGGAGCGATTGTACCGGTCGCGCGCGCGGCATGCCGGCCCTGCGGTGCGGTGTCGGACGCCGCTCGTGCGGGCAATCCCGGAGCATCCCGATTGTTACAGCCATAGCGAGAATCAATGGTCCGGACGGGGGCCTTTTCGAGACAGGCTTTTGGTTTATGTATAATGCGCCCCATTGCGCGTGAATTTCACGCAATTCGCTGGTGTTTCGACCCCGTTAAACGGGGTGTCGGATTCACCGTCAAGCATCGACCGCCGGGGAGTCCGGCGGTGTATCCAGCACCGAGCATTCGGTGCTCACGTCTTGTCCGGCCGGGTGCTGCGCGCCCGTCTGCGGCCCTGCTGCCGCGCCGCCGGATGAGGCCTGTGCCGCCGTTCCTGTGCGTTGGCTGTACGCGACGCGCGCGAACCTGAAAGCCATGTTCGATGGCGGCATGTGGGGTCTGGTCAGGCTGCCGGGGACAGGTTGCGCCAGACGTGAAAACTAATCAGGACGGTTGCGGCATAGACGAAAGCCGCGCCCATGCTAGCCGCCTGCTCGCGTAGCCGAGCGGGGCGTGCACGCATTTGCCGTCCGGGCCGCATATCTGCGTTGTTCAGCAGCGTTGTACTGGTGCGGCCCGAACCAGAAGGCGACACGTCGATGAATTTTCGATTTCCGACTCGATTCGGGACCATTGCTTTATTTTTTGCGCTGACGGGCTGTGCGGTGCCATCCAGCCAGACCACCGGCAGCGCCAACCAGAAGAACGCGGTCAACAAGACGGCCGCGGCCGCGAAAGCGGATGACGACAAGCAGCAACTGAATTTCGATTCCGCGCTGGCATCGATGCCGGCTGCCGACAGCAAGGACGCGAAGAGGTCGTCGCTGGCGGATGCCGAGCCGATCGACGGCAAGGATGTGTCCGAGTTCCGCCAGACGGGCCGGGCATCGTGGTATGGCCGGGATTTCCACGGCCGCCGCACCGCGAACGGCGAGCGCTTCAACATGAACGCGCTGACCGCCGCGCATCGTACGCTGCCGCTGTCGTCGTACATCAGGGTGACGAACGCGTCGACCGGCAAGTGGGTCGTCGTGAAGGTCAACGATCGCGGGCCGTACAAGCGCGGCCGCGTGCTCGACCTGTCGTATGCCGCTGCCCGGATGATCGGCCTCGTGCACGCCGGCACGGGCCGCGTGAAGATCGAAGGGCTGTCGCCGCAGGAAGCGCGCGAGGCACGCGACGAAATGTTGGCGTCGGTCTCGGCGAGGTAACGCGGCGGTTCGTCCGCCTACGCAAAAGGGCTGCCTTCGGGCAGCCCTTTTGCATTTCCGCGTGCCGGGCGGCGGAGGCCGTCCGTGCTCGCGCGTCAGCCTTCCTTCAGCACCAGCGCGCGCGCATACAGCGCGTTGCGCGACGCGCCCGTCAACGCGGCCGCGAGCTTCGCCGCGCTCTTCACCGGCACTTCTTCCAGCAGCAGCTTGAGCAGCGCGTCGTGCGCGGTGTCGTCGGCTTCGCCGCCGTCGGCCGGCGCGCCTTCCACGACCAGCACGAACTCGCCGCGCTGCCGGTTCGCATCGCCGTCGAGCCAGCTCTGTCCTTCGGCCAGGGTGCCCTGGAACAGCTGCTCGTGTAGCTTGGTGAGCTCGCGCGCAATCAGCAGCCGGCGCGCGGGGCCGAACACGTCGGCGAGGGCGGCGACGGTGTCCGCGATCCGGTGCGGCGCTTCGTAGAAGACCAGCGCGTACGGGTGCCGCACGAGCGCCTGCAGCGCGCTCGCACGCTGCTTCGCCTTCGGCGGCAGGAAGCCCGCGAACGTGAACGTGCCGGCCCAGTCGCCCGCCACGCTCAGCGCGGTCACGGCCGCGCTCGCGCCCGGCAGCGGAATCACCGCGAAGCCGGCCGCGCGCACGGCGTCGACGAGCCGCGCGCCCGGGTCCGAAATGCCGGGCGTGCCGGCGTCCGACACGTACGCGACGCGTTCGCCGGCGCGCAGCAGCTCGATCACGCGCAGCGCGGCTTCGCGTTCGTTGTGCTCGTGCACGGCGACGAGTGGTTTCGAGATCCCGTAGCGGGCCAGCAGCTGGCCCGTGTTGCGGGTGTCTTCGGCCGCGATGCGGTCGGCGAGGCCGAGCACGTGCAGCGCGCGCAGCGTGATGTCGGCGGTGTTGCCGATCGGCGTCGCGACCACGTAGAGCGCGGCGTCCGGGTAGTGCTGTGTTTGCGCGAGTTCGAGGAGGGCAGTCATGGCAGGCAATGCGCGCAATCGCGGCGCAAGCGGAACAAGGACGGCATTGTGCCACGCGGCGCCTGCCGCGCCGGGCGGCGAGCGCGGTTTGCCGCGCGGCGGCGGCAATTTTTCCGGCACGACACGATCCAGGTCGGTTGGCGCGACGTTCGAGCAGCGCGCGCGGCAGTTCCTGGAGCGCCGCGGTCTCGCGTTCGTCGCGGCGAACGTGACGATGCGCGGCGGCGAACTCGACCTCGTGATGCGCACGCCCGACGGCACGCTCGTGTTCGTCGAGGTGCGCGCGCGGCGCAGCACGCGGCACGGCGGCGCGGCCGCGAGCATCGGCTGGCGCAAGCGGCGGCGTCTGGTCGCGGCCGCGCTTCATTTCTGGGTGCGGCATGGCGCGGGTGCCGCGTGCCGTTTCGACGTCGTCGCGTTCGAGGCCGGCCGGCTCGAGTGGCTGCGCGATGCATTTCGTGCCGACGATGCGTAGCCGCGAGCTGTGACGAGATGTAAAGAGTTCTCGTCATACCCCCGGAGAGGGTGCCGGAGTGCGGTAAACTCGCCGCACCCATGACGTTGCGCGCGGTGTGCCCACGCGCCCAGTTCACCAGGAATCGATGTCAGTCGAACGTATTCAGCAACATTTCCGTGACAGCGCCGCGCTACACGCCGAAGCGGCCGACGCGCTGTCGCTGCCGATCGCAGCCGCGGTCGATGCGATGTTCGCCGCGCTGGCGAACGGCAACAAGATCGTCGCGTGCGGCGACGGCCCGTCGGCTGCCGCCGCGCACTACCTCGCCGTGTCGCTCGTCGGCGGCTTCGAGCGCGAGCGTCCGGGCCTGCCCGCGATCGCGCTGGCCACCGATGCGTCGCAGGGCGGCCTCATGGGGGCATCCGCCGTCGACCAGCTGTTCGCGCAGCAGGTGCGCGTGCTCGGGCAGACCGGCGACATCCTGCTGGTGCTCGACGCGAGCGGTGCGTCGCCGCGCGTGCTGGCCGCGATCGACGAGGCGCACGAGCGCGAGATGACCGTCGTCGCGCTGACGGGTGGCGACGGCCAAGCCGTCGCGGCCGCGCTGTCCGATACCGATATTCCGATCAGCGTGCCCGCCTCGCGCGCGGCGCGCGTCCATGAAGTCCATCTGCTGACCATCCACTGCCTGTGCGACGGCATCGACGCGATGCTGCTGGGTGAGGATTGAACGAAGGAGAGCCGTCGATGAACCAAAGCCGCGTCAAACAGACGCTCGTCAGAACCACGTTGCTCGCCGCGCTGACGGCGGGCCTCGCGATGTCGCTGCAGGGTTGCGTGCTCGGCGTGCTGGGTGCGGCGGCCGGCGGCGGCGCGCTGATCGCGACCGATCGCCGCACGCTCGGCGCGCAGACCGAGGATCGCGAGATCCAGGTCAAGTCGCTCACGCAGATCAACAACGGGCTGCCGGACCAGTCGCACGTGAACGTGACGGTGTTCAACCGCCGCGTGCTGCTGACGGGCGAAGTGCCGAACGACGCATCGAAGCAGCGCGCCGAGGAAATCGTGCGCGGCATCAACAACGTGAACGGCATCGTCAACGAGCTGTCGGTCGAGCCGGCATCGTCGCTGTCGTCGCGCGCGAACGACTCGTATCTCGAAGGACGCGTGAAGTCCGAGTTCATCGCGACGAAGGGGCTGTCGGCGAACTACTACAAGGTCGTCAGCGAGCGCGGCAACATCTATCTGATGGGCCTCGTGACGGTCGACGAAGGCAATCGCGGCGCTGATGCGGCGAGCCAGGTGCCGGGCGTCGAGAAGGTCGTGAAGGTGTTCCAGTACATCCAGCCGCAGGACGCGCAGGCATTGCAGGCCGCGTCGCCGAGCGGGGCATCCGGCGCGCAGCCCGCCGCCGCGCCCGCGGATGCCGCGACGGTCGGTGCCGTGCCCGATGCGTCGGTCCAGTCCACGCCGCTGCAACCGCCGGCGCCGATCTCGAATTCGTCGAGCGTGCATCCGGGTAACCCGAAGGCCACGCCGCAATGAAGTCGACGCAGATGAAGTTGAAGCAATGGATGGTGCAGGGCGCCGCGGCGGCCGCGCTCGCGGCCGGCGCGCTCGGCACGGCGCATGCGGACGTCGGCGACGGCCTGAAGGTCGCGCGCGGCAATGCTTGCATGGGCTGCCACGCAGTGGACCGCAAGCTCGTCGGTCCGTCGTTCAAGGACATCGCCGCGCGCTACAAGTCCGATCCGCAGGCCGTCGCGAAGCTGTCGAGGAAGGTGAAGGACGGCGGCTCCGGCGTGTGGGGCGCGATTCCGATGCCGGCACACCCGCGCATGAGCGACGCGGATCTGCGCTCCGTGGTCGAATGGGTGCTGGCCGGCGCGCCGTCGAAGTGACGCGCCGGGGTGACGGAACCCCTATTGCCAAGCGCGGAAATGCATGTGTATGATGGTCGTCTGTTGGGGCGGTAGCTCAGCTGGGAGAGCGTCGCGTTCGCAATGCGAAGGTCGGGAGTTCGATCCTCCTCCGCTCCACCAACGGATTCCGAAGGGCCCGGTCGCAAGACCGGGCCCTTTTGTTTTTCCGCGTGTCCCGCTCCGCCGCCGTCACCCCCGCCCGAAACTCGGCCGCTTCGGATCGTACGTCCAGCCCGGCACCAGATACCGCATCGCCATCGCATCGTCGCGCGCCGTGCCGCCGACCTCGCGATACAGCGCATGCGCGGCCTCGACCTGCGCCATGTCGAGCTCGATCCCGAGCCCCGGCCGCTCCGGCACGGCCACCTGGCCGCCGACGATCTCGAGCGGCTCGCGCGTGAGCCGCGCGTCGCCTTCCTGCCAGATCCAGTGCGTGTCGATCGCGGTGATCGTGCCGGGCGCCGCCGCGGCCGCGTGCGTGAACATCGCCAGCGACACGTCGAAGTGGTTGTTCGAGTGCGAACCCCACGTGAGCCCCCAGTCGCGGCACAGCTGCGCGAGCCGCACCGAGCCCTGCATCGTCCAGAAGTGCGGATCGGCGAGCGGGATGTCGACCGCCTGCAGCCGCACCGCATGATCCATCTGCCGCCAGTCGGTCGCGATCATGTTGGTCGCGGTCGGAATGCCGGTCGCGCGCCGGAACTCGGCCATCACCTCGCGGCCCGAATAACCGGCTTCCGGCCCGCACGGGTCCTCCGCGTACGCGAGCAGATGACCTTGCCCGCGACACAGCGCGACCGCTTCGTCGAGCGACCACGCGCCGTTCGGGTCGAGCGTCGCGCGCGCGTCGGGAAAGCGCGCCTTGATCGCCGCGATCGCTTCCATTTCGTCCGCGCCGGCCATCACGCCGCCCTTCAGCTTGAAATCGGCGAAGCCGTAGCGCTCGACCGCGGCCTCGGCCTGCCGCGCGATCGCGGCCGGCGTGAGTGCGGCTTCGTTGCGCAACCGGAACCACGGATCGGCGGCGTGCGTCTCGTCGCGATACGGCAGGTCGGTGCGGCGCCGCTCGCCGATGTAGAACAGGTACGCGAGCATCGGCACCGCGTCGCGCTGCTGGCCTTCGCCGAGCAGCGCCGCGACCGGCACGTCGAGATGCTGGCCGAGCAGGTCCAGCAGCGCGGCCTCGATCGCGGTGATCACGTTGTCGAGTCGCAGGTTGATCTCGTGCGGCTGGCGCAGCACGGCCGCCTCGCCGGCCGACGTCACCTCGTGCCGGATCGTCCGGCCGGCCGTCGCACCGGCGCCGGACAACGCCGCGCGCACCGCGTTGAGCGTCGCCTGGTAACGCCCGATCGACTGGCCGACCACGAGGCCGGTCATCCGCTCGAGCGCCTGGCGGATGCCTTCGCCGCCGGGCACTTCGCCGACGCCCGTGTGGCCGCTGCTGTCGTCGAGGATCACGAGGTTGCGCGTGAAATACGGCGCGTGCGCGCCGCACAGGTTCAGCAGCATGCTGTCGCGGCCGGCGACGGGGATCACCTGCATGCGCGTGACGCGCGGCGTGCCGGCACGGCGGGATTCGGACATCGGTTCGCTCCTGGTTCCGGTGATGCACGGGCCGCCGGACCCGCCGGCGCGGCCCGCGCCGTTCAGTTCAGCTCGACGCGGCGGATCTCGCCGACGACGAACAGGTAGCAGATCACGGCGACCAGCGCGTGCGCGACGACGTACACCAGCGCGCCGTTGAACGAGCCGCTGCGGTCGACGATATAGCCGATCGCGATCGGCGTGGTGATGCTGGAAAGATTGCCGCACGTGTTGAGCAGCGCGCCGCTCAGGCCGGCGATCTGGCGCGGCGCGGTGTCGGCGTTGACGGCCCAGCCGAGCGCGCCGAGCCCCTTGCCGAAGAACGACAGCGCCATGAACAGCACGACCAGCACGTGCGAGTCGGTGTAGTTGCAGACGATCATCGACATCGACAGCAGCATGCCGGTCACGATCGGCACCTTGCGCGCGACCGACAGCGACTGGCCCTGTTTGAGCAGCGCGTCGGACACGATGCCGCCGAGAATCCCGCCGAGGAAGCCGCACACGGCCGGGATCGACGCGACGAGCCCCGCGTTGAGGATCGACATCCCGCGCGCCTGCACGAGATAGACGGGGAACCACGTGATGAAGAAGTAGGTGAGCGCGTTGATGCAGTACTGCGCGACGTACACGCCGACGAGCATCCGGTTCCTCAGCAGCGCCTTCACGTGACGCATCGACGGCCCGCCGTCGCGCGCGCCGGTCGCCTGGTCGATGTTGACGAGCGCGCCGCCTTCGGCGAGGTAGTCGAGCTCCGCATCGTTGATACGCGGGTGCGCCTTCGGGTCGTACATCGTGCGGTTCCACACCAGCACGAACGCGAAGCCGAGCACGCCCATCACCGCGAACACCGACTGCCAGCCGTACGCGTGCACGAGCCAGCCCATCAGCGGCGCGAACACGACGGTCGCCGCGTATTGCGCGGCATTGAAGATCGCCGACGCGGTGCCGCGCTCCGCGGCCGGGAACCAGGTGGACACGATCCGGCTGTTGGCCGGGAACGACGGCGCCTCGGCCGCGCCGACCAGGAAGCGCAATCCGAACAGCAGCGCGAACGCGGCTGCGCCGCCGAAGAAGCCGATGCCGCCCTGCAGCAGCGTGAACAGCGACCAGAAGAAGATGCTGAACGCATAGACGATGCGCGACCCGAAGCGGTCGAGCAGCCAGCCGCCCGGCAGTTGCGCGATCACGTACGACCAGCCGAACGCCGAGAAGATGAAGCCCATCTGCACGTGGCTCAGGTGCAGCGCGCGGGCCAGCGCCGGGCCCGCGATCGCGATCGCCGCGCGATCCGCGTAGTTGATCGTCGTGACCGCGAACAGCACGGTCAGCACGAGCCAGCGCACGCGGGTGCGCCGGGCCGTTGCCGACGCGGACGCCGGCAATGCGTGAAGCGGATTCATCAGTGTCTCCTCCGAAGGGCGGAAGGTGCCGTCGTGCGGCTGCGCGTCGGGTGCGCGCGTTTTTTCGTGGTGGTGTTGCCGGCCGGAGGCCGGACGCCGGACGCCGATGCCCGGGGGCACGGCGTCCGGATCATTCTGTCACGGCGAAATATGCGCTTTCATGCCAATTACTGACTTGATCGATTCAGGAATTGAATCGATTGGAGGCGGGCGCGAATTGTGGGCGCGATTCGGCGGAAGGCCCGTTCACGCGTGCGCGTCGTCCGGGCCGGCGCCGTGGTGGGCCGCGACGTGTTCCGCGAGAAACTCGACCGCGGCGCGCACGCCAGGCAACTGGCCGCGCCGGTGCGGCATCAGCAGTGTGGTCGTGACGGTGCCGGCCCGCCAGCCGGGCAGCACGCGCACGAGCGCGCCCGACGCGAGCGCGGCGCCGGCGATCCAGTCGGGCAGGCATGCGATCCCGAGGCCGGCCGTCGCGGCCTGCAGCAGCAGCGTCGACTCGTCCGCCTGCATCCGGATGCGCGGGGCGACGTCGACGGTGTCGCCGGCGCGCTGCAGCCGCCATGGCTGAGGACCCGGATGAAGCCCGTCGTGCCGCGCGAGGTCGGCCGGTGCGTCCGGTGTGCCGGCACGCGCGAGATATGCCGGCGACGCAACGGCGACGATCGGCGACGTGGCCAGCGGCCGTTGCACGAGTGCGGAATCGGGGAGCGGCGCGAAATGACTGCGGACCGCGATGTCGAAGCCTTCCTGCGCGATGTCGACGAGCCGGTCGCTCGCATGAATCTGCAGCAGCAGCTTCGGGTGCGCGATCGCCAGCGCCGGCAGGCATGGCGCGAGGATGTGCTGCGCCACCGGCACCGAACTCGTGATCCGCACGACGCCGGCCGGTTCGGCCACCTGCCGCAGCACGGCGTCGCGCGCGCTTTCGGCCTCGATCACCGCCGCGCGCGCATGCTCGAAGAATTCGGCGCCAACCGGCGTCAGCCGGAAGCTGCGCGACGTGCGATGCACGAGTCGTGCGCCGAGCGTGCGCTCGAGCTCGGCCACGCGCTTGCTGACCGTCGATTTCGGCAGGTCGAGCCGACGTGCGGCCGCCGACATGCTGCCCGCGTCGACCGCCTGTACGAAGAGGTAGAGATCGTTCAGATTCACTGTCAGCGTCCACCAGGAGAAACGACGGGTTTCGATTCTAGCGGCTACTGCGCGATCGTTCGTCATGGGAGCATGATTGCTCGATCAACTTCTGCGAAATCCCCATGTCTCCGATCCTTCTCTACGGCATTCCCGCCGGTTGCTCGTTCGGCTCGATCGTGGCGCTCGAATGGGCAGGCCGGCCTTACCGGCTGTCGCGCATCACGATGCCGGGCCTCGTGACGAGCGACGCGTTCCTCGCGCTGAACCCCGCCGCCGAGACACCGGCGTTCGTGACCGCGAACGGCGACGTGCTGACCGAAAGCGTCGCGATCCTCGGCCATGTCGGCGCACAGGCGCTCGATAGCGGCCTCGCGTTCCGCCAGGGCAGCGCGGATTTCGACCGTCTGAACCGCATGCTCGCGTGGTTGAACACGACGTTCTTCAGCGCGTTCGGTGCGCTCTGGTACGTGTACGAACACGGCGCCGAAGGCGCCGAGAAAACCGTGCTGCAGGCATACGGTCGCGGCAAGGTGCTGAAGGCGCACCGTCACCTCGAAGCGCTGCTCGAGCGCGGCGACGGTCCGTGGCTGCTCGGCGCGCAACGCACGCTGGCCGACGCGTATTTCGCGGGAATCGCCCGCTGGGCCGACTATCACGCGGTGTTCGAGCAGGATGCGTTTCCGCACGTCGCCGCGCTGCGCGCACGGCTCGCCGACGACGCCGGCGTGCAGTTCGCTCACGCGATCGAGGAAAACCGGCCGCTACCGGTGTCGTCGGCATTCGAAGGACACGTGTCGCTCGACGATGCGCTCGCCCGCGCACGCATGACCGCGATGCCGGCCGCGACGCCCTGAAGACCGGACAGCGCGCTCACCCGACGCGTACGGCGTCGGCAAATTTTTACCCGGGTGATATTGACATTCAATTTATACCCGGATAAAAATAGCGTCATTCCGATTTCTGCCCACGGGCGACCACGATGACGCTCTCCACACTTCTCCCTTCCTACACGGCGTTCGACGGCCACCGGCGCGTCGCGTCGGGCCCGCTCGCGACGGTGGCGGTCGCGGTCCGGCAGGCGGCCGGCGACGCCATGTCCGGCACGATCGTGATCTTCGACGACGCGACCGGCCGCTCGATCGACCTCGACCTGCGCGGCACGGCGGACGATATCCGCGCGCGTTACGCGGCAGCGCCGGGCGATGCATCCGCGCCCGCCGCGGAGGGAGGCGGGGCGGGCGAACAACGCGGCCGCGGCCGTCCGAAGCTCGGCGTCGTCTCGCGCGAGGTCACGTTGCTGCCGCGTCACTGGGAGTGGCTCGCCGCGCAGCCGGGCGGCGCGTCCGTCGCGCTGCGCAAGCTCGTCGAGGACGCGCGGCGCACGCATGCGGCGGCCGACCGGCGCCGCGACGCGCAGGCACGCGCCTATCACTTCATGTCCGCGATCGCGGGCGACCTGCCCGGTTTCGAGGAGGCCGCGCGCGCGCTGTACGCGAACGACCTCGCGCGGCTGGCCGAGCGGGTCGCCGGCTGGCCGGACGACGTGCGCGACCATGCGCTCGCACTGGCGCGCGGCGATCTGCCGCCGTCGACCGAAGACTGCTGAAGGAGCACACGACGCGATGACGACGTTCGATCTGAACCGCGGCGCGATCGCGCCGGTCGCCGACGAAGCCGACCTCGTCGACCTGCGCGTGACCGGCACGATCCCGCCCGAACTCGACGGCACGCTGCTGCGCAACGGCCCGAATCCGCCGGGCGGCCGTTTCGAAGGCAACGACGTGCTGTCGTGGTGGCCGGAAGCGGCGATGCTGCACGCGATCGCGTTCGAACGCGGCCGCGCCGCGGGTTACCGGAACCGCTGGGCCCGCACGCGCCGCTGGGCCGATGTTCACGCACCGGAGCAGGCGCCGCATCTGCCCGACACGAATCCGAACGTGAACGTGCTGCAGCACGCGGGCGAATTGCTCGCGCTGGCCGAAGGCGGCGCGCCGCTCGCGATCACGGCCGCGCTCGACACGCTCGGTGCGCCCGCGCGGCACGCGGCGTTCGGCGGCGCGATGACCGCGCATCCGAAGGTCGATCCGGTGACCGGCGAACTGATCCTGTTTCGCGCGGACTGGCGCGCGCCGTGGCTGCGCTACGGTGTCGCGGACGCGCAGGGCGTGCAGCGCGTCGACCTCACGGTCGACGTGCGCGCGCCGTCGATGATGCACGACCTCGCGATCACCGAGACCCGCAGCCTGCTGCTCGACCTGAACGTGGGTTACGACTTCGCGATGCTGAAGCACGGGCACCGGATGCCGCTGCGCTGGCACGACGACCGCGACGCGCGGATCGGCGTGATGCCGCGCCACGGCGGCGACGTGCGCTGGTTCGGGATCGAGCCGTGCTTCGTCCAGCACGTGGTGAACGCGTACGACTGCGATGCGTCGTGCATCGTGCTCGATGCGGTGCGCTATCCGTGGTTCCTGCGGCTCGACGCGCGCACCGGCCGGTTCGCCGACAACCCGGTCGGCGAACTGTGGCGCTACGTGATCGATACCGCGAACGGGCTGGTCGACGAGGGGCCGCTCGCCGATGGCGGCATCGAGCTGCCGCGCATCAACGAAAGCCGGACCGGGCGCCGCTACCGTTACCTGTATGCGGCCGAGCAGCCGAACCACACCGAGATGCGCGGCGTGATGCGCTTCGATCACATGCGCGGCACGACGACGCGTTACGCGGTGCCGGCCGGCGACCAGAATGGCGAGCCGGTGTTCGTGCCGCGCCCGGGCGGCACCGACGAGGACGATGGCTGGCTGCTGGTGGTGGTCTACCGCGCGGCGACGGATACGAGCGACGTCGTGATCCTCGATGCGCGCGCGATCGACGCGGCGCCGGTCGCGACCGTGCACCTGCCGCGCCGCGTGCCGGCCGGGTTCCACGGCGCGTGGGTGCCGAGCGAGCGCCGCGCGTGAGCGGCCGCACGCGTCACTGCGCGCGCAGCGCGTCGACGATGCTCAGCCGCGCGGCGCGCATCGCCGGCAGGAACCCGCCGACGAGCCCCATTACGAGCGAGAACAGCAGCGTCTTCACGACGATCGCGGGCGTCAGCACGAAACGGAACGACAGGTCGGAGAAAGTCTGGAAGTTGGTCGTCGAGAACGACGCGAACTCCATCAGCGACGCGCACGCGAGCCCCGCGACGCCGCCGACGAAGCCGAGCAGCAGCGCCTCCAGCAGGAACGCGGCGAGCACGTTCATGCGCTTGAAGCCGAGCGCGCGCAGCGTGCCGATCTCGGCGGTGCGGTTCGCGACCGATGCATACATCGTGATCATCGCGCCGATCATCGCGGCGATCGAGAAGATCGTCGACAGCGTGATGCCGAGGATGTTGATGAAGGTCGACAGCGCCTTCGACTGGTCGCCGTAAAACGTCTGCTCGCGCTTCGCTTCGTCGGTGAGGCGCGGGTCAACGTCGATGTCGGCCTTGAAGCGCGCGAAACCGTCGGCGCTCGGGATGCGCAGCACCATCGACGAATAGCTGGTGCGCCGGAACGACTGCATCAGCTGGTCGACGTCGCCCCAGATCTCCGAATCGAAGCCGCTGCCGCCCGCGTCGAAGATGCCGACGACGGTCCAGTCGCGCTGCGCGAAATGCAGGCGGTCGCCGAGCTGCGTGCCGCTGAAGCCTCTCGCGATCGCGCTGCCGACGACGATCTCCGACGAGCCCGGCGCGAACGTGCGGCCCGCGACCAGCTTCACGCGCGGGCGCAGCGCGAGGCCGGCCGGCGACACGCCGCGGATCACGACGTTGGACGGCTTGCCGGTCGACGTCTTCACGAGCGAGATCAGCACGACGGCTTCCTTCGACACCTGCGGCCGGCCGTCGGGGCCGAGCGCGACGGCCGGATGCATCTCGAGCGCGTTGGCCTGCTGGTGGTCGATCGCGCTCTGGATCTCGGTTTCCGCGCCCTTGCGGATCACCACGACGTTGTCGGGTTCGCCGGTCGACACGAGCGTCTGCGTGAGCCCCGCGTCGAGCATCTGCACGGTCGCGAACACGAAGATCACCAGCGCCATCCCGCCCGCGGTGAGCGCGGTGGTGAGCCGCCGGGTCCACAGGTTGCGCGCGATGTAGGTGAGCGGAATGGCCATCGATGCGTGCCTCTAGCCGATCGCCCGCAGGCCTTCGACCACGCGCACGCGTGCCGCCTGCCACGCCGGCACCAGCGCGGCCGCGAAGCCGACCGCGATCGAGCACGCGGCCTGCAGCGCCATCGTCCCGTCCGACACCCTGAACACCGGAAAGATGCCGCCCGCGGCCTGCTTGAAGAGGCTCGCGGCCGGCGGCGTCGCGAGCATCCCGAGCCCGCCGCCGACCACCGCGATCACGACCGATTCGCCGAACATGAGCAGCGCGAGAAAACCGGGGCCGAAGCCGAGCGCCTTCAGCGTCGCATATTCGGCGGTGCGTTCGCGCGCGCTCATCGCCATCGCGTTCGCCATCACGGCCATGATGATCAGGATCACCACGTACGACACGACGCGGATCGCCGCGATGATCTGGTTCGACATCGCAACGAAGCCGAGCTGGAACGCCTGTTCGGTCTCGGTCAGCGTTTCGGCGAGCGAGTTCCTGAACACCGCGTCGACGTTGCGCGCGATCGCGGCGCCGTCGTCCGGGTGCGCGACGCCGAGCACGAACACGCCGACCTGGTCGGCCTGCTTCGGCGTGCGCTTGCGCACCGTCTCGTTCAGGTAGTCCCAGTGGAACACCAGCTGGCGCGTGATCGTCGAGTCGTCGCGGCCGTCGAGAATGCCGCGCACGACGAAATCCCACGTGCCCGGGTAGATCGTGCCCTTCAGCGGAATCACGTCGCCGACCTTGAAGCCGAACTGCGTCGCGAGCTGACGCCCGACGAGGCAGCCGCGGCGGTCGCGGACGTAGTCGGCGCGCTGCTGCGCCGGGAGGATGAATTCCGGATACAGGTCGAGGTAGTTTTCCGATACCGCGAAGCTCGCGAAGAAGTTTTTCGGGTCGCGGTAGATGCCGCCGAACCAGTTCGAGCGGACCACGGCCGTCACGCCGTCGACGCCGCGGATCCGGTTCTCGTAGCTGACCGGCAGCGGGAACACGAGCGAGATCGCGTTGCGCGTGACGAGCCGGCCGCTCGACGCGGCGGCCGCGCCCGCGTACCACGCGTCGACGACGGTGTGCAGCAGCCCGAACGCCAGCACCGCGATGGTCAGCCCGAGCACGGTCAGCAGCGTGCGCAGCCGGTGCCGCAGCGCGTTGCGCGCGATCAGCTTGAACACCATCATCGTGCGCGCTCCCGTCCGTCAGACGGCGTGCCCATCGATCAACTCTCCTTTCTCCAGATGCACGAGCGACTGCGCGGCGGCAGCCGCGTGCGCATCGTGGGTCACCATGATGATCGTCTTGCCGAGCTCCGCGTTCATCCGCTGCAGCATCGCGAGCACGTCGGTGGCCGACGCGCGATCGAGGTCGCCGGTCGGCTCGTCGGCGACGATCAGCACCGGGTCGGTGATCAGCGCGCGCGCGATCGCGACGCGCTGCTGCTGGCCGCCCGACAGCTCGGACGGGTAATGGCTGGTCCGGTCGCCGAGATTCACCATGTCGAGCACCAGCTCGACGCGCTCGCGCCGTTCGCGGCGCGACAGGTGCGTGAGCATCAGCGGCAGCTCGACGTTCTCGAACGCGGTGAGCACCGGCATCAGGTTGTAGAACTGGAAGATGAAGCCGACGTTCGCCGCGCGCCATTCGGCCAGTTGCGCTTCCTCCAGCCGCGAGATGTCGAGGCCGCCCACGCGCAGCTCGCCGCTGTCGGGCCGGTCGATGCCGGCGACGAGATTGAGCAGCGTGCTCTTGCCGGAACCCGACGGCCCCATCAGCGCGACGAAGTCGCCTGCGCCGATGTCGAGCGTGATGTCGGTCAGCACCGGCACGACCTGGTTGCCGCGCCGGTACGACTTCGCGACGTGGCTGATCTCGACGAGGGGCGGCGAGGCGTCGTTCACGCGCGCCACGCTACTTCTTCGCGACGGCGACTTTCGCGCCGTCCTTCAGCTTCGCGCCCGGCGCGAGCACGACCGTATCGCCGGGCTTCACGCCGCGGATCGCGACGAGTTCGCCGATCCGCGCGCCTCGGGTCACCGCCGTCGCACGCACCGTGTCGTCCTTCACGACGAACACGACCGGGCGGCCGTCGCGCTCGACCACCGCGCTCGCCTGCACGGCCGTCACCGGCTGCCGGTCCTGCGGCGACGCCGGCTTCGACAGGAACGCGATCTTCGCGCTCATGTCGGGCAGCACGCGCTCGTCGCGGTCGACGAAACGCACCTTCACCAGCACGGTCGCCTTCGAGCGGTCGACGGTCGGCACGATGCGCGACACGCGGCCCGCGAAGCGCATGTCGGGCAGCGCGTCGAGTTGGATCTCGCACGGCTGCTCCGCGCGGATCTTCGCGATGTTCGATTCGGCGACGTCGGCCTCGACCTCGAGCGTGTCCATGTCGGCGATCGTCACGACCGCGCCCTTGCTGTCCGACGCGGACGAGAACGGCGTGATGTTGTCGCCGACGTTCGCGTGCTTCGCGAGCACGATCCCGTCGAACGGCGCGCGGATCACCGTCTGGTCGACCGCGACCTGCGCGGCCTGCGCATTGGCTTCGGCGGACGCGATCGCGGCTTCGTCGCTGTTGACCGACGCGCGTGCCTTGTTCACGCGGGCCGTGTCGATGTCGAGCTGCGCGGCCGGCACCGCGCCCTTCGGCGCGAGCGCGGCGGTGCGGCGCAGCGCGATCTCCGCATCCTTCAGCTCTGCCTGCGCGACGCCGAGGTTCGCACGGGAGACCTGCGCCTGCGCGCGTGCCTGTGCCAGCGACGCCTGCACGTCGCGGCTTTCGAGCCGCGCGATGATCTCGTCCTTCTTCACGCGCGTGCCCTCGAGCACGCCGAGCCACTCGACGCGACCCTGGCCCTTCGACGCGACCGCCGCCTTGCGCTGCGGCACGACGTAGCCGGTCGCGTTGAGCTGGGTGTCGTTCTGGTACGGGTAGGCGGACGTGACGGAGGTCGTGTCGACCGTCGGCCGGCCGGTGAGCGCCAGCGCGGCGACGATCGCGACGATGACGAGCGCGGCGGCGACCGCGTAGCGGACCCACCGGCGCCGGCGTGGCGCGGGTGCGATCGGACGCCGGTCGATTTTCAGTTTGTCCAGATTGTGATCGGGCAATTTGGGCGCCTTGCGACGGCGGCGGTCTCGTGACCGGCCGCGTCCGGTTGGGACGGAAGGTGGCCAGTATAGCGTCGGCGCGACGGGCGCGAGAGCCGGTTTGTCGGACGATTGACGCAGGTCCCGGCGGCGCGTCGCGCGGGCGCGAAACCCGTGCCCCCCGGGGAAACCCGAACGATGCAAGCTGCATGTCAACTCGCCGCGCGGGCGATGCGTTATGGAGCCTGTGCGTCAGTATTTGCCGAGGCGGAAAGGCGAGAGCCGACCCGTCCGGTGGCGACCGGGAGCCCGGCGCGACTGATGTTCCGATGCGGATGCCTCGCATCTCTTACCGGTACGTTTGACTTTTTCTCCGCTAAAGGAAGAACAATGAAGAAGACGCTCGCTTCGATCATGACCGCAGCATTCGCTCTCGCATCGGTTTCGGCATTCGCACAGGCGTCGGCGCCGGCAGCCGACACGTCGGCCGCTGCACCGGCACCGGCCAAGAAGGATCACAGCAAGCCGAAGCACCAGCTGAAGCAACACGGTTCGGCCAAGGGCAAGGCGAAGGCTGCAGCCGCTTCGGCCGCCGGCACGAACGACGCAGGCACGCAGAACTAAGCACGCTTCACCGGGCCGGCGCTGCCGGCTCCCTGTCGCGAAACCCCGCACGCTCCGGCCTGCGGGGTTTTGTTTTTTCAGGCGTCCGCCACGTCCGCGACGTCGAGGGCATCGGGCGGCGGCGCGCGCATCGCATCGACCACCGCGCGCATGCGCCGCCAGTGCGACCCTTCCCAGAACACGCGCCGGCACACGTCGCACGCGGCAAAGCGCCGGTGCCGCTGGCGCACGCCCGGCGGCACGCGCGGCGCGGCGTCCGCCGCATCGAGCGCGTGCAGCGGCGCGTTGCAGCGCAGGCACAGCCGGAACGGCCGCATGTGCGGCGCGAGATCGAGCCGCGCGAACAGCTCGCGCAGCTGCGCGTCCGGCTGCTGCGCATGCAGGTAGCAGCCGCGCACGACCGCGCGGCGCTTCAGCAGCTCGCGGTCGCGGGTCAGCACGATCCGGCCTTCGCGCGCGGCGAGCGCCGCGAGTTCGTCGTCGCGGTAGTGGTTGTCGTAGCAGGTGTCGAAGCCGGCGAGGCGCAGCAGCTGCGCGAGGCCGCCGAGATGCGCGTCGGCGACGAAGCGCCAGCGGTCCGGTTGCGGCAGCGGCGAGGCGGCCGCCGGCTGCGCGCGCTCCGGATGGATGTCGACGCGGTCGCCGTCGCCGAGCGGCCGGTCGAGGGCGGCCGGTGCGCCGTTCACGCAGAGCCGGCCGATTTCCGTATGCGGGACGCCGAGCGCCTCGACCGCGTGCTTGACCGTCGCGTCGCGCGCAAACGCGTGCGCGAATGCGCACTCGCGCTGCTCGCGCGCGAGAAACGCGTTCAGTTCGCCGTGGAAGCGGAAGGTCGCGGTCGCCATTGGCGCAGTATCGCACCGCGCACGGCCGGTCGCCGGGGGCTGCAGGCCGCCGCCATCTGTGTTTAACTCCCCGCTTCACGGGTCGAAGGAGCGGGGAAATGGATCTCGGATTTATCGGGCTGGGCGAAATGGGGCAGGCGATTGCGACGAACCTGCTGAAGGCGGGGCACGCCCTGCGGGTCTGGAACCGGTCGCGCGAGCGCGCCGAGCCGCTCGCCGCGCTGGGCGCGCAGATCGTCGCGACGCCGGCCGATGCGTTTCGCGGCGATGCCGTGTTCTCGATGCTCGCCGACGACGCGGCCGCGCGCGAAGTATTCGACGACGCGCTGCTCGCGCAGGCGCCGCGCGGCCTGATCCACGTGAACATGGCGACGGTGTCGGTCGCGCTCGCCGAGTCGCTCGCGCACGCGCATGCGTCGCGCGGCCTCGAGTACGTCGCCGCGCCCGTGATGGGGCGCCCGGACGTCGCAGCCGCCGCGCGGCTGACGATCATGGCCGGCGGCCCGGCCGAGGCGATCGACCGCGTGCAGCCGCTGTTCGACGCGATCGGCCAGAAGACCTGGCGGTTCGGCTCGCTGCCGCAGCATGCGAACGTCGCGAAGATCGCGGCGAATTTCACGCTCGCGTCGGCGATCGAGACGCTCGGCGAGGCGTCCGCGCTGCTCGGCGCGCACGGCGTCGCGATGCGCGATTTCCTCGACGTGGTCACGAACAGCGTGTTCCCGGGGCCGGTCTACGCAGGCTACGGCGGGATGATCGCCGAGCGCAGCTACGAACCCGCGCGCTTCAAGGCGCGCCTCGGGCTGAAGGACGTGCGGCTCGCGCTGGAGGCCGGCGACGCGGCGTCGGTGCCGCTGCCGGTGGCGAGCGTCGTGCGCGACAGCCTGCTCGATGCGCTCGCGCACGGCGGCGGCGAACAGGACTTCGCGGTGCTCGGCGAAGTCGCGCTGCGCCGCGCGGGCCGCTGAGCCGACGCGGGACAAAAACGTCGCGCGCACGGCATAATCGACATTTCAATTCTCTTTCGGTCGGGGCGGTCATGAACCTGCATACGTGGTGGCTTTTCGTGGCGACGGTGTTCGTCGTGTCGGCGATTCCCGGTCCGAACATGCTGCTCGTGATGACGCACGGCGCGCAGCATGGGCTGCGCCGCTCGGCGTCGACGATGGCCGGCTGCCTGAGCGCGCTGGTGCTGATGCTCGCGGTGTCCGCGGCGGGGCTCGGGGCGGTGCTCGAGGCGTGGCCGGCGACGTTCGATGCGTTGCGCTTCGCGGGCGCCGCCTACCTGATCTATCTCGGCGTGAAGGCGTGGCGCGCACGCGTCGACGACGCGCCGGCCGCGGACGTCGATGCGGTTTCGCAAGGCGCGTCGGCATCACGCTGGGCGCTGTTCCGCAACGGTTTCCTGGTCGCGGGCAGCAACCCGAAGGCGATCCTGTTCGCGGCCGCGCTGCTGCCACAGTTCATCAATGCAGCCGAGCCGACGCTGCCGCAGTTCTGCATCCTCGTCGTCACGTTCGCGGTGATCGAGGTCAGCTGGTATCTCGTCTACGCGTCGTTCGGCACGCGCATCGGCGCGACGCTGAAGAGCCAGAGCGTCGCGAAGGTGTTCAACCGGCTGACGGGCGGTATCTTCGTCGGCTTCGGCGCGATGATGGCGCTGGTCCGTCACTAATTTCGGCCTGCGCGGCCCACGCGGCCCGTCGGGCGCCCCGCGCCTCGTCAGAGGGCGGGGCGTTTTCATATCCGGGCCCGCGTTACGCGCGCGGCCACGCCGCGGTGCCGCTCCGGCGCCCGCCCGACAAGCCGAACGCCGCGGCCGCGCCCGCGAACGCGAAGCCGACGCCGCACACGGCGCTCCACCCGCCCCACGCCCATGCGCTGCCCGCCAGCGCCGCGCCGAGCGCGCCGCCGACGAAGAACAACCCGACGAACAGCCCGTTCAGCCGCCCGCGTGCGGCCGGGTTCAGCAGGTTGATTTCCCGGCGGCCGATCGTCTGGTCGACGATCACGCCCGCGTCGAGCAGCGCCGCGCCGCCGGCCAGCAGCGCCAGCGCGACGCCGCGATGCGCGTGCGCATCGAAGCCGAACCAGCCGGCGCCGGCGATGCCGAGCACGGTGAGCGCCGCGAGCATCGTCACGTGCGCGATGCGCTGCGCGGCCGGGCCGTGGCCGCGATCGCCGGCATGGCCGGCCAGCGGCGTGACGATCGCGCCGCTCGCGCCGGCGAACGCGAACAGCGCGATGCCGTGCAGGTCGAGGCCGAACGGCGGCTGCGCAAGCCGCAACCCGACGGCGGTCCAGAACGCGCTGAATGCGGCCATCGCGAGCGCGGCCGATAGCGCATGCCGGCGCAGCACCGCTTCGTCGGCCAGCAGCCGGCCCATCGACGCGAGCAGCGCGCGATAGCCGGCCGAAGCCGGCGGCACGCGCGGCGGCAAGCGCAGCGCGAGCACTGCCGCGATCGCCGCGTTCGCGAGCGCGGCCAGCGCGTAGAACGCGCGCCAGCCGGCCGTGCCCGCGATCAGGCTGGCGAGCGGCCGTGACAGCAGGATGCCGAGCATCAGCCCGCTCATCACGTTGCCGACCGCGCGGCCGCGCTGCGCTTCGGGCGCCATCGACGCGGCCATCGGCACCAGCATCTGGATCACGCTCGACGCGGCGCCGGCGGCCAGCGTCGCGAGCAGGAAGACGGTGCCGGACCGCGTGAACGCCGGCAGCGCGAGCGCGGCCGCGCACGCGACGAGTGTCGCGACGATCAACCGGCGGTTCTCGAGCAGGTCGACGAGCGGCACGAGCAGCACGAGGCCGGCTGCGTAGCCGAGTTGCGGCAGCATCGCGACGAGGCCCGCGAGACCGGGCGGCAGGTGCAGGTCGGCGCTGATCGGGCCCGTCAACGGTTGCGCGGCGAACAGGTCCATCACGATCACGCCGACCGTCGCGGCGAAGAAGAGCGTCATGCCCGTGCTCAGCACGGGCGGGGCACCGCGCGCGGCGCGGCCGGGGGCGGGGCAGGAGTCGGCAGGGCAGTTCATCGGAAG
Source organism: Burkholderia sp. Bp9015 (assembly GCF_003853505.1). NCBI lineage: Bacteria > Pseudomonadati > Pseudomonadota > Betaproteobacteria > Burkholderiales > Burkholderiaceae > Burkholderia > Burkholderia sp. Bp9015. The sequence goes on along the minus strand of NZ_QTPZ01000006.1, from coordinate 26,088 downwards.
CCTGGAGCGTCGAGCGAAGGAATCCCCATCGTAGGTGCCGGATGTTTATGCGACAATTGAAATATGTCTAACATGATTATGCGAGTTTGATTTGAATACGCGTGATCTCCAGGCGTTCGTCGCGGTGGTCGACAGCGGGTCGATGGTCGCGGCCGCGGCGAAGCTCCATCTCACGCAGCCGGGCCTCACGCGACGCGTGCAGAACCTCGAGACGCTGTTGGGCATGCCACTGCTCGAGCGGCAGAGCAAGCCACTGAAGCCGACCGCCGCCGGGCGCGACGTCTATGCGCTCGCGCGCAACGTGCTGGGGGCGGTCGACGCTTTGATGGCGGCCGGCGCGCCCGACAGCGAGCCGTCGGGCGAACTGCGCATCGGCGTGCCGCCGTTCCTGTCCGAGCTGGCGCTCGAGCGGCCGATCGACCGGCTGCGCGACGCGTTTCCGCGGCTGACCCTGCGCGTGACGGCTGGCTGGTCGCCGGCGCTCGTGCAGGGCATCGAGCGCGGCACGCTCGATGTCGCGGCGGTCATGGTGCCGGCCAGCGCGGCGCTGCCCGATACGCTGACGGCCACGCCGCTCGGCACGCAGCCGACGGTGCTGGTCGCCGCGCGCGATTTCCCGCTGCCGGCCGGTCCGCTGTCGCTCGACGTGCTATCGGGTTTTCCGTGGGTGCTGAGCCAGGACGGCTGCGGGATGCGTTCGGCACTGAGCCGTGCGCTCGGCGCCGCGGGGCTGCCGTTCGACGTCGCGGTCGAGGCGTTCGGCTCGGAGCTGCAGCTGTCGCTCGTCGCGCGCGGTGCCGGCATCGGGATCGCGTCGCCGAACGCACTGGCGCGCAGCAAGCATCGCGATGCGCTGAGGGTGGTGGAAACGGCGGGGCTGGAAACGCGGATCAACGTGTGGATCGTGCACGGCGCGCTGCCGGGCCGCCTGACGCGGCCGGTCGCGCTGCTGCGCGACACGCTGGGCGAGGTGCTCGACCGGGAGAACGGGAAGGGGTCGGATTCGAACTAGCGATCTAGAGTGCGCAGTCGAGGGAAAATCCTTATTTTCTCTACGGAAATGTTGCAATGCAGAAATTGATTCGCTATAGTTACACCTGTCTCCTCCATGTCTCCTCTGATATGGATTCAGCCCGCCTCTTAGGCGGGCTTTTTTTTGCCCGCGTTTTTTGCGCGGGCCGTCCGCTCATCCTCCGTCGCCGCCGTCAGAACTTGTAGGTCATCCCGACGTAGCTGATGATCGGATCGGCCTTCAGGTCCGATTTCGACTCGGAGAGCACCGTGCCGTCGGCCGCCTTGATCGTCACCGTCGACGTCGTCTTCAGCGGGATGTAGGTCACCGACGCGACCAGCCCGAAATGCTCGGTCATGTTGTACTGCAGGCCCGCGTTGAACACCGGCTGCCATGACGACGACGCCTTCGCCTCTACCGATGTCGTACCCGGCTTGCCCGCGCCCGCGGCGAGAATCGCGCCGAGGTTGTCCTGCGTCTGCTTGATGAAGTTCGTGTTGAGTTGCAGGTCGCTGAACCAGTTGTACGACACGCCGAGGCCGAGGAACGGCCGGAACTTCGCGGTCGCCGCCCCGAAGTAGTACTGCAGGATCGCCGCCGGGCTCCACTGCCGCACGCTCTTCACGATCGGGTTCACCGAGGCGAGGCCGATGTTCTGCGTGCCGAGCGCGCCGGCCGGGCCGGGCGGCTTGATCGTGCCTTGACCCGACACCTTGAACACCGGCGGCACGCCCGCCACCGACGTGACCGCGATGTGATCGGTCAGGAAGTGGCTGACCGTCAGGCCGACCGTGTCGGCGCCGCTCGTACGCAGCCCGGTGCCCGGCGACGTGAACGACGGCGGCAGCCGCAGCGGCGTGTTGATCGGCGTCGGCGCGACGTTGGTCGTCATCGGCGTGCTGCTCTGCTGAGGCATCACGTGGAACCAGCCCAGCGTGACGACGTTGCTGCCGGCGCTCTGCGCGTGCGCCGCGAGCGGCGCCAGGGCGGCGGCGCCGGCCGCCGCGCAGAGAAGGGTCTTCTTCATCACGGCTTCCCCCGCTTACTGGACGAACGCGCCGATCGTGAAATACGGCGTCGAACCCGCGTTGTCGAGGAAACCGAACACGCCACCCGTGAAGATGAACTTGCCGGTCGGCGACGTGCTGCCCGAACCCGTGTGGATCGTCGTGACCGTGCCCGGCACCTTCTGCGTGTAATCCAGGTCGAGCGCGGTCGCGAGCGAGGCCTGCGACGGCTGGAACGGATCGAGCAGCGTGGCCTGGTTGTTGATCAGCGCGGTGGTCCGGTAGTCGAACTGGCTGTCTACGCCGATGTATTCGCCGTTTTGCGACCCCGCCGCGATCGCGGTCTGCGGCGCGAGGATCGAGATGCTCGATTCGTCGTCGGCGGTCAGGCCCGGCACGCCGTTGCTGTCGGGCGTCGGGTTCGGGTTCGCGACACCCGTGCGCACGAGGATCGGCACCAGCTGGTTGCGCAGCTTGCCGACGATCATGAAGCCCTTGCCTTGCGGCGTCGCCGACAGCGTCGGGCTGAGCTGGCTCCGGTAGTTGTTGCTCTGGAACGCGCCGCTGCCGTCGGCCGACTGCACGAAGTTCGTGCCCTGCTGCATGCACGCGCCGCCGGCGAACTGGCCGGTCGTGTCGCACTTGGTCCACGTGCCGTCCGCGTTGATCGTCACCTTCGCATCGATCGACGCCGGCGCGAATTTCTGCGACGGCACTTCGCCGAAGCCGATGTGGCTGTACGTGCCCGCGACCTTCGTGATGTCGGTTTCGATCGACGAGAAGCCGATGAACGGGTAGTACGGGAATTTCGTGTCGGGCACCGCGGCCTGGCCGAGCACGCCGTCGAACTGGATCTCCTTGCCGGGAATCGTGCCGCCCGCGACACCGAAGCCGACGAAGATGCGCGCCGGACGCGACGCATCGAGGCTCGCGCCGTTCAGCCGGAATGCGCACTGGTTCAGCTTGTTGGTCGGCAGCATCGTTTCCTGCGTGAGCGTGCCGCTGTCGACGGTGCCTGCGCGGGTCGGCGTAACGGTGCCGGTCTTTTGCGGCACCGGCGATTCGACATAGGTGACCTGCCAGGTCATCTTGGTCGTGTCGAGCTGGACCTTGGCCAGTTCGCCGCTGCCCGCGCCGCCGGTGTACACGGTGTTGTAGTCGAGCGTGGCGGGGCAGAGCCGGTCTTCGACGAGCGGGGGCGGGTTGTCGCCGCCGCCACCGCCGCATGCGGAAAGAAGGGGGGCGGCAAGGGCCGCCGCGAGAACGAGGTTGCGCTTCATGTTGCTCCTCCAGATTTGTCTTGTCGGGCGGCCGGCTCCCTGTCGGCCGCTTCTGTTGCTTGTGCTCGTGCTGCTGCGCCGTGCCGGGCGCCGTCGTTGCGTGCCTTCCCTGCATCCCGCGGCGGCGCACCGGCCGCCGCGTCCTCGATCGTTACTTGCTGATCTGCGCGCCCACGCCGAAGTACGGTGTCGACGACGTGCTCGAGTTCGCCGACGTCGACGTGACGCCGCCGTTCACCGTGCCCTGGATCAGCGCCGCGTACAGGCCGCCCGTCGCGATCACCACGCCCGATGCGGACGGATAGGTCGCACCGTTCGCCGGCGTCGTCGTCGTGTTCAGCAGGCCCGGCGTTCCCTGACCGTAGTCGAGCGTGAAGGCGTCTTCCTCGGCCTGCGTGGTCGGGTTGATGAACGACGCGTTGCTGCCGCGGATCAGTGCCGCCGTGTACTTGAAGTTCGAATCCGCGCCCGCGTAGCCGCCGTCGATCGCGCCCGACTGGATCGCCGTTGCCTTGCCGAGCACCGCGATGCCCGATTCGTCGTCGACCTTGGCGTCGGTGTGCAGCGCGAGGTCGGTGCCCAGATACACGTAGCCCGTGCGGACCACCACCGGCACGGTTGCGCCGTTGAGCTGGCCGATGACCATGTGCGCGGTCGCCGACTTGCCGGTCGTGCCGACGATCGGCAGCGCCGTCTGCGGCAGGATCTGCGGTGCCTTCGTGCTGTCGAGGTAGCCGCCGTTCGCGGTGTTGACGGTCCACGGATCGCCGGTCGTCTGGCAGCCCCCCGCACTCGTCGACGTGCACGCGCCGTTCGCATCGAACGTCTCGCTCGAATTCGTGCCCTTCGTCGCGTAGTTGCCCGACGGCACGAGGTGGTAGAGCAGCGCGTTGTAGGTGCCCGGCAGCTTCGTGAGGTCGGTCGTCGTGTTCGCGAAGCCGAGGAACGGGTAGAAGTCGAAGTGGCGGTTCGGCACCTGGCCGACGTTCTTGTAGATCGGGACGCCGGCGACGGTGATCGTCAGCCCGTCGTACTGCACCGTCGCGCCGGGGATGCCGCCGCCCGCGACGCCCATGCCGACCAGCAGCATCGGCGGGTTCGCCTGGTTGAAGTCGGCGGCCGTCGAATAGGTCGAGCCGTTCGGTGCCTTGCCCGAACCCGGCGTGAAGACGAATGCGCAGCGCGTCTGCTCCGCGGTCGGCAGCGCGCCGGTCGGCGGGTGGATGACTTTGCCGTTGATCGTGGTGCCGGCGCGGCTCGGCGTGACCGTGCCGGTCGCGAGCGGAATCGGCGATTCGAGCCACTTGAGCGTGTACGTCATCGCGACCGCGTCGATGTTGACGCTGACGATCTCGCCGCTGCCGGCGCCGCCGAGGTAGGTGCTCTTCACGATGTCGGCATCGGCCGGGCACAGCGCGCCGTTGACGGGCTGCGACGGCGGCGGCCCTTGCGTGCCGCAGCTCGATCCGGAACATTGAGGGGCCTCGATCGGCGCGGGCGAGCCGCCGTCTCCTCCCCCACAGGCAATCAGGAAAGGGGCGATGGCAAAGGCCGTTGCCACCCCCTTTGATAAGGCGTGCGACATGCCGCTGTCTCCAATCGTTTAATTGTGCGAGCTAATGTCGCTGCCAGGATTTTTGCTGTCAATTGATGAACTCGTCTAAAAAAGACGATTGAAACAACGTGCGCGCGATGAATCCTTGCGGGATAGCGCTTTCAGTAAGAATTAAAACGCGCGGAGGGCGCTGGAGTGCTGCCGGAGTGGGGCGGCTGCCACGCACGGACGGCGCTCGAGGCCTTCACGCGTATAACGGCAGCGTTTAAAGCGGCGATATCCGGTTTATCCCTATTCGGGATTGACTGGAGAAAGGGGTAAATTAATTTGCCGGTAATTACGCAATGGAAAGCTTGTAAATATTTGTAAATGCGTGATCCGGATTTTTATTTATTGCTTGATGCGGGCAAATAAAAAGCCGGCCAGCGGCCGGCTTTGCATCGCATGCAAGTTGAATCAGCGCTTGAGGCCTTGATCCTCGGCGGCGCCGATGTTGAGGTTCATGCACTGGATCGCGGCGCCCGATGCGCCCTTGCCCAGGTTGTCGAGGCGCGCGACCGTGACGAAGCGCTCCTCGTTGCCGAACACGAACAGGTCGACGCGGTTCGTGTCGTTGTTCGCCTGCACGTCGAAGAAGCCGCTGTCGAGGTTCGCCTCCGCGTTGAACGGCGCGACGCGCACGAACGGCTCGTCCGCGTAGTACTCGGCGAACACGCGCTGCACGTCCTGCGGCGTTGCGCGCTTCGCGAGCTGTTCGGGCGAGAAGTAGGTCGTCACGGCCAGGCCCTTCAGGAACGGCCCGACGATCGGCGTGAAGATCGGCGCGTGCGCGAGGCCCGTGTGCGCGGCCATTTCCGGCAGGTGCTTGTGCGCCAGCGCGAGCGCGTACGGACGCGGGCTCGCGAGCTTGCCGCCCGGCGCCGCGTTTTCGTATTCGGCGATCATCGACTTGCCGCCGCCGCTGTAGCCGGTGATCGAGTAGCTGTGCGCGGCGAAGGTCGGCGCGACGATGCCGGCATCCACGAGCGGACGCATCGCGAGCACGAAGGCCGACGCGTGGCAGCCCGGCACGGCGATGCGTTTCGACGTGCGAATCTTCTCGCGCTGCGCGCGGGTCAGTTCCGGCAGGCCGTATGCCCAGTCGGCGCTCGTGCGGAACGCGGTGCTCGCGTCGATCAGCGTCGTGTCCGGGTTCTCGACCAGCGATGCCGATTCGCGCGATGCGACGTCCGGCAGGCACAGGAACGTGACGTCCGACGCATTGATCAGGCGGCGGCGCTCGTCGACGTCCTTGCGCTTCGCTTCATCGATGCGCAGGATCTCGATGTCGCTGCGCGCCGACAGGTATTCGAAGATCTTGAGGCCGGTCGTACCTTCCTGGCCGTCGACAAAAACTTTGGTGCTCATTTCGCTCTCACTGAATGAAACGGGAGCCGCGGCGCCCTGAAACCGCCATTTTAAGACGTCATCCGGCGGGCCTGCACCGCACGGGGCGAAAAAAAGACGGCCCGCGGGCCGTCTTGTGTCCCTGTCACGCGCCTGCGCCGCGTTGCCGTGTCACCGGCGGCGCGAGCGCTCGCGCGTGCCGCCGCGTTCAGCGGCCGCCGGCCAGCCAGCGGGCGGTCGCTTCGGCGACGCGCCGCCCGAACGCCTTCGCGGTCTCGAGGTCGCCGGGCAGCGGGCCCTCGTCGGGCGTCGCGTCCGCCGGCGACTGCGCGAGCAGGCCCGTGAAGCCGCCGACGTAGTTGATGTCGTTGCGGGTGGCCGCCTTCGAGTTGGCCGGCATCATGCCCGTGCCGACCCACACCATCCCATGTTGCATCGCCAGCGTGACGAAATACTGAATCGTCGAGAACTTGTCGCCGTTCATCGTCGCGGAGTTCGTGAAGCCCGCGGCGATCTTGTCCTTCCATTTCTGCGTGAACCACGGTTTCGACGTGGCATCGGCGAACTGCTTGAACTGCGCGGACGGGCCGCCCATGTAGGTCGGCGCGCCGAAGACGATCGCGTCCGCCGCGTCGAGCGCGGCCCAGCCCGCGTCGTCGAGCTCGCCGACGGCGATCAGGCGTGCGGTGGCGCCGGCGTCCTGCGCGCCTGCATGGACGGCGTCGGCCAGTTTCTGCGTGTGACCGTAGCCGCTGTGATAGACGATGACGATGTTCGACATGAAGCGTTCTCCGGAAGGGGACGAAACGGCGGGCACCGCGGCCAGCCGCGTCACGCGCCGCGGTCGGGCGGCGCGACGGATGCGCGGCGGGATGCCGCGACCGGTGCCGCCGAGTCTAGCAAGCCGAAATGACGGGAGAAAAGCGCGCGGGCGGCGCACAGAAATTCGCAGGCGCGGACAATCGCGACCGGCGACCGGCGACCGGCGACCGGCGACCGGCGACCGGCGACCGGAAACTGGAGATCGGCGACCGGCAACCGGAGACACACGGCACACGCCTCACGGCGGACACGCGAGCGCTTACTGCCCGTACGTGACCGTGAGCTGTGCGGTGCCGATCGTCAGCGTGCCGATTTCGTGCTCGAACATCGGGGCGGGGCGTCCTTGCCCGATGCGCAGGTCCGTGCCCTTCAGCGCGTAGACGGTGATCACGTAGCGGTGCGGCTTGCCGGGCGGCGGGCACGGGCCGCCGTAGCCGTCGATCCCGAAGTCGTTGCGCGCCTCGCTCGCACCGATGCGACGCAGGAAGCCCGACGCGCTCGCGTCGGCCGGCAGGCTCGTGACGCTCGCCGGGATGCCGGCGACGGCCCAGTGCCACCAGCCGTGCCCCGGTGCATCGGGATCGAAGATCGTGATCGCGTAGCCGCGCGTGCCGGGCGGCGGGTTGCGCCACCTGAGCTGCGGCGAACGGTTGTCGCCCTTGCAGTCGCCGCGGTCGAACACGTTCGCGGCGCCGACGCGCCCGCCGGGCGTCAGCTCGTCGCTCGACACGGTGAACGGGCCTTCCGCGCGCGCGGGCAGGGTGGTGAACGCAGCGCACGCGGCGGCGGCGCAGAGCAGGACGGCGATGAACGGAGACGAACGACCCGGGGACGCAGGCGAAGTGATCCGGCGATCCACACGCATATGGCGCTTCTCCCGTCACGTGGGCCGGGCCGATGCTCCCGGCATTGTTGGCGTTGTGCGTTGCCCGCGCAGCTGATGGCGACGATGGATCAAGTCTAGCATTAGGGTTCGATGAGCGATGCATGCCGTGGCCCGCGATTCGGGCCGGCCGCGATGCCGATCGACGGACGAAAAAAAACCGCTCGCGGCCAGGCGAGCGGTTTTTTCAGCCAGGGTGCCGGCTGCGTGCCGGCTCGGCGTTACTCCTTCGGGGCCGTCGCGCCGCCGTGCGCGGCCGACCACTCGGCCGGCGCATGCAGGAACTTCTCGACTTCGTCGAGCGTCTTGGTCTCGAAGTAGCCCGACGCCTTCGCGACGCGCAGCACGTCCCACCAGGTCGCCAGCGCGTGCAGGTCGACATCGATGTCCTTCAGGACCGACACGCTTTCCTTGAAGATGTTGTAGTGGAACAGCACGAAGCAGTGGTTCACCGTCGCGCCCGCGGTGCGCAGCGCGTTGACGAAGTTGATCTTGCTGCGGCTGTCGGTCGTCAGGTCTTCCACCAGCAGCACGCGCGAGCCTTCTTCCAGATGACCCTCGATCTGCGCGTTGCGGCCGAAGCCCTTCGGTTTCTTGCGCACGTACTGCATCGGCACCATCATGCGGTCCGCGAGCCATGCCGCGAACGGGATGCCGGCCGTCTCGCCGCCCGCCACCGAGTCGATCTGCTCGAAGCCGACGTCGCGCATGATCGTCGTTTCCGCCATTTCCATCAGCGCACGACGCACGCGCGGATACGAGATCAGCTTGCGGCAGTCGATGTAGACGGGGCTTGCCCAGCCGGACGTGAAGATGAACGGTTTTTCGGCGTTGAAGTGCACCGCCTGCACTTCGAGCAGGATTTTGGCGGTCGTATCCGAGATCGACTGACGATCGTAGCCTGTCATGGGCATTCCTTGGGTGATGAGCGAAGAGCGGGCGCGGGCCCGGTGGCGCAGCAAGGGGAACCTGCCCGAGGGGCCGGGGTGCGATCGACGGACCCATCGGGCCAACAATCGCATCGCTGCGCGCGTAGCCCGCTATTTTACCCGATTCAGGCCGGTTTTCGGCGGAATTCGCGCAGGTTCGGCGCGCGGCTCGCCACCGGTGAAACAAACGGGGCACGACCAGCCCGATGCTGATGGCAAGGATGCCGCGCTGCACCAACAGGCGGCATTTAGGGGGTGTACACTAGGCGACCCTTAGAAATCGTTCAGTACTTTGTACTTTCCTCTTGCCACCCGCCAAGGTTCGATGGCGTGCCGACCCGGCGCGTCGCGTGCCGTCTCGCAGTCGACCACCCCCTCGATTCAAGCAGACGCGGCCCAAGGTGCTGTGTACTGAACCGTCAAAAATTTCGCATGTCTCTCGCAGGTCAATCATGGACGAACAACTGAAGCAGGCCGCTCTCGCTTATCACCTGAACCCGAAACCCGGCAAGATTTCGGTCACCCCGACCAAGCCGCTGTCGAACCAGCTCGATCTGTCGCTCGCGTATTCGCCGGGCGTCGCCGCGGCGTGCGAGGCGATCCACGCCGATCCGCTCGACGCGCAGAAGTACACGTCGCGCGGCAACCTCGTCGGCGTCATCACGAACGGCACGGCCGTGCTGGGCCTCGGCAACATCGGCCCGCTGGCCGCGAAGCCGGTGATGGAAGGCAAGGGCTGCCTGTTCAAGAAGTTCGCGGGCATCGACGTGTTCGACATCGAACTGTCCGAGTCCGACCCCGACAAGCTCGTCGAGGCGATCGCGATGCTCGAGCCGACGCTCGGCGGCATCAACCTCGAGGACATCAAGGCGCCGGAATGCTTCTACATCGAGCAGAAGCTGCGCGAGCGCATGAAGATCCCCGTCTTCCACGACGACCAGCACGGCACCGCGATCATCGCGTCGGCCGCGATCCTGAACGGCCTGAAGGTCGTCGGCAAGAAGCTGTCCGAAGTGAAGCTCGTGTGTTCCGGCGCGGGCGCGGCAGCGATCGCTTGTCTGGACCTGCTGGTGAACCTGGGTCTCACGAAGTCGAACATCCTCGTCGCCGATTCGAAGGGCGTGATCTACGAAGGGCGCGGCAACCTCGACCCGTCGAAGCAGCGCTATGCGGCGACCACCGACGCGCGCACGCTCGCCGACGCGATCGTCGGCGCGGACGTGTTCCTCGGCTGCTCGAGCGCGGGCGTGCTGAAGCAGGACATGGTCAAGACGATGGGCGAGCGCCCGCTGATCCTGGCGCTCGCGAACCCGGAGCCGGAAATCCGCCCGGAAGACGCGAAGGCCGTGCGCCCGGACGCGATCGTCGCGACCGGCCGTTCGGACTACCCGAACCAGGTCAACAACGTGCTGTGCTTCCCGTTCATCTTCCGCGGCGCGCTCGACGTCGGCGCGACGACGATCACGGAAGAAATGAAGCTCGCGTGCGTGCGCGCGATCGCCGAGCTGGCCCAGGAAACCGACCAGAGCGAGGAAGTCGCGAAGGCGTATGAAGGCCACTCGCTCGAGTTCGGGCCGGACTACCTGATTCCGAAGCCGTTCGATCCGCGCCTGATCATCAAGATCGCGCCGGCCGTCGCGCAAGCCGCGATGGATTCGGGCGTCGCCACGCGTCCGATCCAGGACATGGACGCATACCGCGAGCAACTCGGCGCGACCGTCTACCGCACCGGCATGGTGATGCGCCCGGTGTTCGCGACCGCGAAGACGAAGCAGGCGCGCATCGTGTTCGCCGAGGGCGAGGACGAGCGCGTGCTGCGCGCCGCGCAGTTCGTGCTGCAGGAAAAGATCGCGAAGCCGATCATCGTCGGCCGTCCGTCGGTCGTCGAGATGCGCCTCGCGAAGATCGGCTCGAAGCTGAAGGCGGGCGTCGATTTCGAGATCGTGAATCCGGAAGACGATACGCGCTACCACCGCTACTGGCAGGCATACCACGAGATCGGCGCGCGTGACGGCGTCACGCCGGAAGTCGCGAAGGCCGCGCTGCGCAAGTTCAACACGCTGATCGGCGCGATGCTCGTGCACCTGGGCGACGCGGACGGCATGATCTGCGGGATGATCGACACGTACCACACGCACCTGAAGTTCATCGAGCAGGTGCTGGGCCGTGCGCAGGGCGCCGAGCACTACGCGGCGATGAACCTGCTGATGCTGCCGGGCCGCAACCTGTTCCTGTGCGACACGTACGTGAACGAAGTGCCGAGCGCGGAACAGCTCGCCGACATGACGATCCAGGCGGCCGCCGAGATCGAGCGTTTCGGCATCGCGCCGAAGGCCGCGCTGCTGTCGAACTCGAACTTCGGCAGCGCGCCGTCGGCATCGTCGCGCCGCATGGCCGAGGCCCGCAAGCTGATCAGCGAGCGTGCGCCGACCCTCGAAGTCGACGGCGAAATGCACGGTGACGCGGCGCTGTCGGAAGCGGTCCGCAAGGCCGCGTTCCCGGGTACGACGCTGTCGGGCGAAGCGAACCTGCTGATCATGCCGAACGTCGAAGCGGCGAACATCGCGTACAACCTGCTGAAGATGGTCGGCGGCGAAGGCGTGACGGTCGGCCCGTTCCTGCTCGGCGCCGCGAAGCCGGTCCACATCCTGACGCCGGCCGCGACCGTGCGCCGGATCATCAACATGACGGCAGTGGCCGCCGCGAACGCGAACACGAAGTAAGTTCGCGCCCGCGTGCGCCGCGCGTCATGCGCGGCGCAATGAAAAACGCCACGGAACCTGCGTTCCGTGGCGTTTTTTTATGCACTGCCGTGGGCGGGGCTACGCGGCCGCGGGCGTCCCGGCCGCGAACGCCCGCCGCGCGCCGTCACGCGACCTGCTGATGCGACTGGCCGCCCGTCGGCGAACGCCACTTCGCGAGCAGCGTGTCCCACTTCTGGCGTACCGCGCGCAGGTTGTTCTCCTTCACGTGGCCGTAGCCGCGAATGCCGTCCGGCAGCGCCGCGAGCTCGAGCGCGAGCGGGCGGTTGGCCGCGTTCAGCTTGCCCAGCACTTCGCCGATCAGCGCTTCGTACTCGCTGATCAGCGCGCGCTCGGTGCGGCGCTCCGCGGTGCGGCCGAACGGGTCGAGCCCCGTGCCGCGCAGGAACTTCGCCTTCGCGAGCAGCCGGAACGCCGACAGCATCCACGGGCCGTACGCCTTCTTCACGAGATGGCCGTGTGCGTCCGTTTTCGCGAACAGCGGCGGCGCGAGGTGGAACTTCAGTTTCCAGTCGCCTTCGAACTGCGACGACAGGCGCGCGAGGAACGCGGGATCGGACTGCAGCCGCGCGACCTCGTACTCGTCCTTGTACGCCATCAGCTTGAACAGGTTGCGCGCGACCGCTTCGGTCAACGGCTCCTGCACGGCGTCGCCGTCCGCCAGCGCGCGTTCGGCCGCCCGCACCGTGTCGACGAAGGCCGCATAGCGCGATGCGTACGCGGCGTTCTGGTACGCGGTGAGGAACTCCACGCGCTTCGCGATCAGTGCGTCGACCGCCTTCTTCGTGTGCAGCGCGATCACCGTGGCGCCCTGCGCGTGGCGTGCATCGCCGGCCGCAGCCTGCTTCACGCTCGCGAGATCGTGCGCGGCGCGGCGGCCCCAGTCGAACGCCGCGCGGTTCTTCTCGACCGACACCGCGTTCAGCTCGATCGCGCGTTCGAGCGACGCGAGCGTGAGCGGCAGCCAGCCCTTCTGCCACGCGTAGCCGAGCACGAACGGGTTCGTGTAGATCGCGTCGCCGAGCAGCGCGACCGCGAAGCGGTTCGCGTCGATGAAGTCGACGGCTTCACCGGCTGCCGCGCGGATGTCGTTCTCTGCGGACAGGCCAGGGAACGCCCAGTTCGGGTTCTTGATGAACTCGGCGGTCGGCGTCTGCGCGCTGTTGACGACCACGCGCGTCGCGTCGTGCCGCATCCGCGACGTGCATTCGTCGCCGGCCGTGACGATCGCGTCGCAGCCGATCACGAGGTCGGCTTCGCCCATCGCGATCCGCGTCGCGTGGATGTCGGTCGGCGCGTGCGAGATCTGCACGTGGCTCATCACGGCGCCGCCCTTCTGCGCGAGGCCGGTCACGTCGAGCACGGTCACGCCCTTGTTCTCCAGGTGCGCGGCCATCCCGAGCAGCGCGCCGATCGTGACCACGCCCGTGCCGCCGACGCCCGTGACGAGCACGCCGTACGCACGGTCGATCGCCGGCAGCGTCGGCTCCGGAATCGGCGGCAGCGCGCCGCCGTCGACCGACACGGCCTTCGGCTTCTTCAGCTGGCCGCCTTCGACCGTGACGAAGCTCGGGCAGAAGCCCTTCACGCACGAGAAGTCCTTGTTGCAGCTCGACTGGTTGATCTGGCGCTTCGTGCCGAATTCCGTTTCGAGCGGTTCGACCGACAGGCAGTTCGACTGCACCGAGCAGTCGCCGCAGCCTTCGCACACCGCGTCGTTGATCACGACGCGCTTCGCCGGATCCGGATACGTGCCGCGCTTGCGGCGGCGGCGCTTCTCGGTCGCGCAGGTCTGGTCGTAGATCAGGATCGTCGTGCCCTCGATCTCGCGCAGCTCGCGCTGCACGTCGTCGAGCTGGTCGCGGTGATGAATCGTCACGCCCGGTGCGAGCAGGGCTTTCTGGCTGTCGTACTTCTCCGGCTCGTCGGTGACGATCACGATCTTCTTCGCGCCCTCGGACGCGAGCTGGTGCGTGATCTGCGGCACCGTCAGCACGCCGTCGACCGGCTGGCCGCCCGTCATCGCCACGGCATCGTTGTAGAGGATCTTGTAGGTGATGTTCGCCTTCGACGAGATCGCCGCGCGCACCGCCAGCAGGCCCGAGTGGAAATAGGTGCCGTCGCCGAGGTTCGCGAACACGTGCTTCTCGTCGGTGAACGGTGCCTGGCCGATCCACGGCACGCCTTCGCCGCCCATCTGGCTGAAGGTGCTCGTGCTGCGGTCCATCCACACCGTCATGTAATGGCAGCCGATCCCGGCGATCGCGCGCGAGCCCTCCGGCACGTTGGTCGACGTGTTGTGCGGGCAGCCCGAGCAGAACCACGGCTTGCGCTCGGTCTGCACGTGCGGCTTCGCGAGCGCCATTTCCTTCGCGTTGATCACCGCGAGCCGCGCGGCGATGCGCGCGCGCACGTCGGACGGCAGCTCGAACTTCTCGAGGCGCGTCGCGATCGCCTTCGCGATGATCGCGGGCGACAGTTCGTAGTGCGCGGGCAGCAGCCAGTTGCCCATCGGCACCGACCATTCGCCGCCGGCGCCGTCCTTCTCGTCGAACTTGCCGAACACGCGCGGGCGCTGCGCATCGGGCCAGTTGTACAGCTCTTCCTTGATCGCGTATTCGAGGATCTGGCGCTTTTCCTCGACGACGAGGATTTCGTCGAGGCCGCGCGCGAACGCCTGCGCGCCCTGCGCTTCGAGCGGCCACACGCAGCCGACCTTGTACAGGCGGATGCCGATCCGCGCACAGGTTTCGTCGTCGAGGCCGAGGTCGGTCAGCGCCTGGCGCACGTCGAGGTACGCCTTGCCGCCCGTCATGATCCCGAAGCGCGCATTCGGCGAGTCGATCTCGATCCGGTCGAGCTTGTTCGCGCGCACATAGGCGAGCGCCGCGTACCACTTGTAGTCGAGCAGCCGTGCTTCCTGCACGAGCGGCGGGTCCGGCCAGCGAATGTTCAGGCCGCCTTCCGGCAGGATGAAGTCGGTCGGCAGCACGATCTCGGTGCGATGCGGGTCGATGTCGACCGACGCCGACGATTCGACCACGTCCGTCACGCACTTCAGCGCGACCCACAGGCCCGAGTAGCGGCTCATCGCCCAGCCGTGCAGGCCGAAGTCGAGATATTCCTGCACGTTGGACGGGAACAGCACCGGCAGCCCGCAGGCCTTGAAGATGTGTTCGGACTGGTGCGCGAGCGTCGACGATTTCGCCGCGTGGTCGTCGCCGGCGAGCACGAGCACGCCGCCGTGCTTCGACGAGCCGGCCGAGTTCGCGTGCTTGAAGACGTCGCCGGTGCGGTCGACGCCCGGCCCCTTGCCGTACCACATGCCGAACACGCCGTCGTGCTTCGCGCCGGGGTACAGGTTGACCTGCTGCGAGCCCCACACGGCGGTGGCGGCGAGATCTTCGTTGAGGCCGGGCTGAAAGACGATCTGGTGGGCCGCCAGGTGCTGCTTGGCTTTCCAGAGCGACAGATCGAGGCCGCCGAGCGGCGAGCCGCGGTAGCCGGAAATGAAGCCGGCCGTATTGAGGCCGGCGGCGCGGTCGCGCTCCTGCTGCAGCATCGGCAGGCGCACGAGCGCCTGGATGCCGCTCATGTACGCGCGGCCGCGTTCGAGCGTGTATTTGTCGTCAAGCGTGACGGACTTCAGCGCGGCTTCGAGCGATGCGCGTTGGCCTGCGTCTAGCGGGGCATTCATTAACAGTCTCCTCCACCCAGTTTGGGATCACCAAAGCTTCGATTGCGTCGACGTCTTGTGAACGTGTCGGCAGTGGCCGGCATATTGGCCGGTTTTAAGTGATGGTAGCACTGGGATAAACCCGCCGACCACCGGCCGGCGTGCCGCGGCACGCCGACTAAATGGCGCGACTATGCGTTACATCATGTAAAGGCATGTAAAGGCGCGCCCATCATCGGACAAATGCCGTTAATCTTGTCGGCCTGCCGGAGGTGCCCGGTCGCGTCGGCTCGTTTCGACGCAACCGGGGAGGCGCCGGCAGTTTTACAGGAGGTGCAATGAACACACGTCATATCCAGAGTTTCCTGATCGTGTCCGCCGCGTTCTTCGCGATGACCGGCCCGGTGCACGCGCGCGGCGCGAGCGCACTGGCGGCAGCCGGCGCGCAGATGCGTCAGATCGCGCCGGCGCAGGATGCCGACGCACAGCCGGCGGCCGCGCGTGCGGTCGTGTCGCAGGCGAACGTGCGTTGATCCGTTCGCGCGGCCGCCGGGCCGCGCCGGAATGACGAAAGGGCGGGAATCGCAGGATTCCCGCCCTTTTTCCTTGTGCCGCCGATGTTCGCGCGGACGCCCGGGCCCGCCGGGCGCCGCGCGGCCTTCTGCGTCAGGCCTTGTCCTGGACCACGCCGCGGCGGATCTGGTCGAGCTCGATCGATTCGAACAGCGCCTTGAAGTTGCCTTCGCCGAAGCCCTGGTTGCCCTTGCGCTGGATGATCTCGAAGAAGATCGGGCCGATCTGGTTCTCGGTGAAGATCTGCAGCAGCAGGTCGTCGCGGGCGCCGTCGATCAGGATCTTGCGCTTCTTCAGCTCGTCCAGCGATTCGCCGTGGTTCGGCACGCGGCGGTCGACCAGCTCGTAATACGTGTCGATCGTGTCGAGCAGCTTCACTTCCTTGCTGCGCAGGCCGTCCACCGCGCCGTAGATGTCGTTCGTGCCGAGCGCGATGTGCTGGATGCCTTCGCCGTGATAGGCGTCGAGGTATTCCTGGATCTGGCCGGCCGTGTCCGAGCCTTCCTCGTTGATCGGAATCCGGATCTTGCCGCACGGCGACGTCATCGCCTTCGACTTCACGCCCGTCACCTTGCCTTCGATGTCGAAATAGCGCACTTCGCGGAAGTTGAACAGCCGCTCGTAGAACTCGGCCCATTCCTGCATGCGGCCGCGATGCACGTTGTGCGTCAGGTGGTCGATGTAGGTGAGGCCGTGGCCGACCGGGTTCGGGTTCGCGCCGGCGATCGGTTCGAAGTCGACGTCATAGATGCTGATGTCGCCGATCGCGCCCGGTTGCGCGCCGTTCTTGCCGCGCCAGCGGTCGACGAAATAGATCAGCGAATCGCCGATGCCCTTGATCGCCGGGATGTTCAGCTCCATCGGGCCCGTCTTGTTGTCGAAGCCCCACGCGCCGAGTTCGAGCGCGTGCTGGTAAGCCTTCGCGGCGTCCTGCACGCGAAATGCGATCGCGCAGATCGACGGGCCGTGCAGGCGCGCGAAGCGCTGCGCGAACGAATCGGGCTCGGCGTTGATGATGAAGTTGATGTCGCCCTGGCGGTAGACCGTCACGTCCTTGTGACGATGGCGGGCGATCGCGGTGAAACCCATCCGCTCGAACAGTTGTCCGAGCGCTTTCGGATCCGGCGCGGTGTATTCGATGAATTCGAAGCCGTCGGTGCCGACGGGGTTGTCCCAGTTGGGGATCTGCATGTCGTGTCTCCTGTGCGGGGCGATCGGCCGGCGCGACGTGCGCGTGTGCGGCCCGGTTCGATGTCGAACGCGGCGCACGTGTCGGCGTGCGCAACGAATCGGTACGTGCGACAAAGTGTAGCGGGCAGGCGCGAGCGAAAACTTGCGAACTTAATCGTCCGTGCCTACGATGGCGCAATTTCCAGTCTGGAAATAATCAACGGAGGGCAGAAAATGGCGCAAGCCGAATTGGATGCCATCGACCGGCGGATTCTGGCGATTCTTCAGGAGAACGGCCGCCTGTCGAACCAGGAGATCGCCGAGCGCGTGAACCTGTCGCCGAGCCCGTGCCTGCGGCGGATCCGGCGGCTCGAGGAGATCGGCGTGATCACCGGCTACGTCGCGCTGCTCGATCCCCAGAAGCTCGGGCTCGACCTGCTGGCGTACGTGAGCGTACGGCTCGAGAAGCGTGGTGGCCTGGCGCCGGTCCGTGCCGACGAGACGTCGGCGCGCGCGGGTGCGACCCACGCGGAACTGTTCCGCGCGGCCGTGCAGACCTGGCCGGAGGTGGTCGCGTGTCATGCGATGACGGGCGACATGGATTACCTGCTTCGCGTGCAGGTCGAGGACATGGCGCACTTCTCCCGCTTCGTGCAGGAGCACTTGCTGCACCATCCGTCGGTGATCGACGTGAAGACGAGCTTCTCGCTCGAGTGCTTCAAGGAGACGACGGCGTTGCCGATCCGGTCGGTGCGCTAGCGTGCGGCGCGGGGAAGGCGAGAAGGAAGGGAAGGCCGGGCGCCCCGCAGGGCAGCCCGGTCGGCCGATGTTATGCCGTCAGCGCGGCAGGCATCAGCGATTCGATGAACTTCGACGTGCGGTGTGCCTGGCGCTTGAGCGCGTAGTCGAACACCGCGGCCTGTTCCTGCAGCATCTCGGCGAGGATCGTCGCGTGGTCGGCCGGCGGCAGCGACAGGTACGCATCGGCTTCGCCGTACGCGTATTCGATCCGCATCCCGGATTTCTTCGCGATGTGCATCATCGTCGCATTGCGCGACAGGCAATGCATGTACAGCATCGTCACGCGGGTGTTCCGGCTGCGGATCGCCGCGCGCTCGAACAGCTTCGAGCCGACGCCACGTCCGCGGGCGCTTTCGAGCACCGACACGCCGAATTCGGCCGTGCGCTTGTCGCCTTCCGCGGGCAGATACGCCAGGTGGCCGACGCCGATCAGTTCGAGCCCATGGTCGAACACGCCGAACACCGTGTCGCGAACGAAGTCGATCGTACGGACATAGTTCTCGATCACGTGGTCGGGCACCATCTGGCCGAAGCGCAGCAGGCGGTCCTCTTCGTTGAGCGAGAGAAAGTGGGTGAGCATTCGCTCACGGTCTTTGGAAGCCAGTTCCCTGACGAGAACCGGCGCAGTACCGGCGTGGCCGACAGCATCGGCACGGCGGTCGAGTTGCGTGTTCATCGTGGGTTCCTCAGTCTGTAGCCGCACAAGCAGCTTGTGCAATGCAACAGCATTTTACCCGAGCGGGTTGGGGAAAACCCGTATTTGACGTTATTTGTGCCGAGGGCGAATTCTAAATCCGCTTAGTTCATTTGCTATCTATTTGATTTATAAGCGATTTAAAATTCATCACATGAAATGCGCGGCGGCCTGTCGCAGTGTACCCGCCGCGCAACGCATGCTGCTGCGCGGCAATCACGCGCCAGACGACAGCCCGTGCTCCATCAGGTCGATCACCTGCTCGGCGAAGTCGCGGTAGCCGAGGCGGCCGCCCGGCTTGAGCCATGTGAACGTCCAGTTGATCATCCCGAACACCATCATCGTGACCGACGTCTGGTTTTCCTTCGAGATCCGGTCCGGATAGGCGCGCGCGAGCTGGCGCGCGAATGCCGCGACGATGTCGCGCTGGCGGTCGAGCACGATTTCGCGCTGGGCGTCCTCGAGATACTTCACGTCGTTGAGCAGCGCGACATGGCGGCTGTGCGACGTCTCGTACTCGGCGAGGAACGCGCGCACCAGCTCGGCGAACGCGTCGCGTTCGCTGAGGCCGCGCCGCTGGCTCGCACCTTCAACCTCGGCGATGATCAGCATCAACCGCTTCGTGTAACGGTCGAGCAGGTCGAACAGGATCGCTTCCTTGCTCTCGTAATAGTGATAGAGACGTGCCTTCGACGTGCCGCTCGCGGTCGCGAGATCGGACATCGACGTGCTCGGGTAGCTCGTCTGCGCGAATTTCTCGGCGGCGAGATCGAGGATCTGCTCGCGCTGGGATTCGTGGTCGGGCGCTCGGGTACGGGCCATGGTCGAATGCGAAAGAGTAGCGTTAGCGAGGCGCGGCGGGCGCGCGCACCTGCGTGGAAGAAAGGGCGGCCGGCGCGTCGTCCTGCAGCTCGAGCCGGCCGGCTGCCGCGAGTTCGCGGCAGCGCCACCAGGCGATCGAGTCGCTGACGAACAGCCCGCCGCGGTCGGCGCCGGCCATGATGCCGCCGACGACGCGTCGAGCGGGCAGCCAGCCGGTTTCCGCGTGCGCGACGATCAGCGCGTCGAGGTCCGCGTATTGGCCGCTCTTGATGGTGTTGCTGACCCAGTAGCGCAACTCGGCATTCAGGTGCTTCGCCTCCTGCCATTCGAGTGCGAGGCGGCCGATGCGCAGCACCGAGATCGGTGCGGCCAGCGGCCGTTTGCGCGCGAGCGCCGCCGGCGAGAACATCCCGGTCGAACAGGCCTGGTCGGTGCGGGTCAGCGCCGCACGCTGCGGCGCGTCGAGGTCCGCGGCCGACAGCCGCACCTCGTTCAGGCGCTGCGGCACGTTGCGCAGGTGATAGGCGACGCGGCGCAGCAGCAGTTTGTCGCCGACGCTCGGCGCGTGCCAGACGACCACCTGGCCCGTCTCGGTCGCGAGCTGGTCGAGGCGGGCGAATTCGCCTTCGATTTCCGCGTTCCAGTCGGGAATCGCGTCGCCGAGCACGCGCTGCCAGAAGGCGGCGCGCGTGTCGGGCGTCTCGTCGGCGCCCTTCAGCGGACCGACCGCGAGATCGTCGAGCAATCCGACGACGCGCTCGTCGCGTCCGGCTTGCGCGAGGGCCTCGCGCAGCGACGCGGCAGCGGTGCCGCCCTGAATCACGTGAATGGTACTCATCGGTCTGTCGTCAACAAAAGAAAACCGCCGGCCGGGCGGACGTGAAGACGTCCAGCCGGCCGGCGGCCCCTAGTGTAAGCGAGATGTGTGACGACGAGAAACCGGCGCGGCGCGCCGGCGCGACGCCGCTCAACGCTCGTCGAAGCTCACGACGACCTTGTCGCTGATCGGGTGGCATTGGCACGTGAGCACGAAGCCGTCCTTCACTTCGTGTTCCTCGAGCGTGTAGTTCTTCTCCATCCGGACCTCGCCTTCGACCACCTTCGCCCGGCACGTGCAGCACACGCCGCCCTTGCACGCGTACGGCAGCGCGAGGCCCGCGCGCAGGCCGACGTCGAGCAGGCTCACGCCTTCGTACGGCAGGCGCAGCTTGCGTTTCTTGCCGTCGAGCACGATTTCGAGGTCGGCAGCCGGCGTCTGGTCGGTGATCTCGACGACGGGCGCGCCCGCCTGCGGCAGCGGCGTGCCGAAGCGTTCGACGTGCACTTTCGCCTGCGGCACGCCGGCTGCCTTCAGCGCGGCTTCGGCCGCGTCCATCATCGGCGCCGGGCCGCAGATGAACGCTTCGTCGATTGCGTCGGCTGGCGTCAGCGTCGCGAGGAATTCCGCGCATTTCGCCTGGTCGAGCACACCGTTGAACAGCTCGACGTCCTGCTGGTCGTCCGACAGCACGTGGTACAGGACGAAGCGGCTCATGTAGCGGTTCTTCAGGTCCTCGAGTTCCTCCGCGAACATGATCGCGTCGACGCTGCGGTTGCCGTAGATCAGCGTGAACGTGCTGCGCGGTTCGAGTTCGAGCGTCGTCTTCACGATCGCGAGCACCGGCGTGATGCCCGACCCGCCGGAGAACGCGACGTACTGCTTGCCGTGGTCCGCGTTCAGATGCGTGAAGAAGCGGCCGTCCGGTGTCATCACGTCGATCGTGTGACCCGGCTGCAGCGTGTCGAACGCGAAATTCGAGAAACGGCCGCCGCGCACGCGCTTGATGCCGATGCGCAGTTCGCCGTCGCGGTCGTAGTCGGTCGTGCCGACGCAGATCGAGTACGACCGGCGCGTTTCCTCGCCGTCGATGTGGGTCTTCAGCGTGACGAACTGGCCCTGCGTGAAGCGGTACGCGTCGCGCAGCTCGGGCGGCACGTCGAAGGAGACGGTAACGGCGTCGGCGGTCTCGGGCCGCACGTCGCGGATACGCAGCGGGTGAAATTGCGGGGTTGACGACCCCCGCCGGGCCGCCCCAACGGGGGCGTCGGCCCCCTCGGGGGGCAGCGAATGAAGAGAGCGTGGGGGCTGTTTCATTTCAGTAAGGTTTGAAGTAGTCGAAGGGTTCGCGGCAGTCGACGCAGCGATACAGCGCCTTGCAGGCCGTGGACGCGAATTGCGCGAGGCGCTCTGTGTTGGCTGAGCCGCAGCGCGGGCACACGGGCGCCGCGACGGGGCGCGGCACGAAA
This sequence comes from Burkholderia sp. Bp9015, assembly GCF_003853505.1. Lineage (NCBI taxonomy): Bacteria > Pseudomonadati > Pseudomonadota > Betaproteobacteria > Burkholderiales > Burkholderiaceae > Burkholderia > Burkholderia sp. Bp9015. The sequence continues at coordinate 4,430 of NZ_QTPZ01000006.1, read as the reverse complement.
CGCACGACGTTTTCCCGCGGCGCGGCGCTGCCGCACTGGCCGACGGGCGGCGCGATGCCGTACGCGCGCAGCTTGTCGCGCGCTTCCTGCGTGATCCAGTCGGTCGTCCACGCGGGGGCGAGCACCGTCTCGATCCGGTGCGGCGGCAGGTCGGCGGCCTGCATTGCCGCGGCGATGTCCTCGGCGATCTGCGACATCGCCGGGCAGCCGGAGTAGGTCGGCGTGATCACGACTTCGAGCTGGCCGTCGTCCGCGCGACGGACGTCGCGCAGGATGCCGAGCTCGCGGATCGACACGACCGGAATCTCGGGATCGGGCACGGCTTCGAGCACGTCCCACGCGCGCGCGAGCAACGGATCGTTGCGGTGCGCGGCGGGCGTCGGGTCGGCTGGGGCGGCGGTCTGGACGGACATCGTCGGGCTCCGTTGGGGCGGCGGGTTACCAGGTCGCGCCAGGGTGCTGGCGCGCGAGGCTCTGCATTTCCGCGAGCAGGTAGCCCATGTGCTCCGAGTGCTCGCCCTGCTTGCCGGTGCTCACGTGCTGCACGGGCGCCGGCAGGGTGAGCGTCGCTTCCGCGAGCGCTTCGTGCACGTCCGCGCGCCATGCGGCTTCGAGCGCGGCCGGTGCCGGCCCGATGCCCGATGCGCAGACCGCGTCGTCGATCGCGTCGGCCGCGAAGCATTCGCGCGTGTACGGAATCAGGTAGTCCAGCGCGGCCTGAGCGCGGCGATGCGATTCGTCGGTGCCGTCGCCGAGGCGCACCAGCCATTCGCGCGCGTGCTGCACGTGATAGCGGGTCTCCTTCACCGATTTTGCGGCGATCGCGGCCAGTTGGGCGTCCGTCGACGTTTCGAGCGCGGTCCACACGTGCAGCATCAGCGTCGCGTAGAGGAAGTTGCGCACGATCGTCACCGCGTAATCCTTGTCGGCGTGCGCGGTGCCGGCGATCGGGCCGTAGTGCGGCAGCTCGGCGAGCGTGAAGTTCGCGAACTCGCGCTCCGTGCGGAAGTACGCGTAATCGTCTTCCGTCTTCGTCGCGCCGTTCAGCTGGCGCTCGAGTTCGGCTGCGTGCGTATACAGCATGCGGGCCTGGCCGATGAGGTCGAGGCTCATGTTGGTGAGCGCGATGTCTTCCTCGAGGATCGGGCCGTGGCCGCACCACTCGGCGTTGCGCTGACCGAGGATCAGCGCGTTGTCCGCGAGGCGCAGCACGTAGGAGAGGTGTTCGGGCGTGATCGTCATGGCGCGGGCGTTACATGTGGTTGACTTCGTCGGGCAGCGTGTAGAACGTCGGGTGACGGTAGATCTTGTCGCCCGCCGGTTCGAACAGCTCGGCCTTCTCGGCCGGATCCGACGCGGTGATCGCCGACGACGGCACCACCCAGATGCTCACGCCTTCCTGGCGGCGCGTGTAGACGTCGCGCGCCATGCGCAGCGCCATCGACGCGTCGGCCGCGTGCAGGCTGCCGCAATGCTTGTGGTCGAGGCCCTGCTTGCTGCGCACGAACACTTCCCAGATCGGCCATTCCTTGTTCATCACTCTCTCCTGAATCCTGTATTCGATGGTTGCCGCTCAGGCGGCGTGCTGTTCGGCGCGGGCGCGGCGCTTCGCCTCGTGCGCGAGCGCGGCTTCGCGCACCCATGCGCCGTCGTCGTGCGCTTTCACGCGGGTCGCGAGGCGTTCCTTGTTGCACGGGCCGTCGCCGTTGACGACGCGCCAGAATTCGTCCCAGTCGATCGCGCCGTAGTCGTGGTGGCCGCGTGCCTCGTTCCATTTCAGGTCGGGGTCGGGCAGCGTCACGCCGAGCACCTTCGCCTGGTCGACCGTCGCGTCGACGAACTTCTGCCGCAGGTCGTCGTTCGTGATCCGCTTGATGCCCCATTTTGCGGACTGGTTGCTGTGGACCGAATCGGCGTCGCTCGGGCCGAACATCATCAGCACCGGCCACCACCAGCGGTTCACCGCCTGCTGGACCATCGCACGCTGCGCGTCGGTGCCCTTCATCATCGACAGCAGCGCATCGAAGCCTTGGCGCTGGTGGAACGACTCTTCCTTGCAGACGCGGATCATCGCGCGCGCGTACGGGCCATACGTGCAGCGGCACAGCGGGATCTGGTTCATGATCGCGGCGCCGTCGACGAGCCAGCCGATCACGCCGACGTCGGCCCAGGTCGGCGTCGGGTAGTTGAAGATGCTCGAGTATTTCGCCTTGCCGGCGTGCAGCGCGTCGATCAGCGAATCGCGCGAGACGCCGAGCGTTTCCGCCGCGCTATATAGATAGAGGCCGTGACCGGCTTCGTCCTGGACCTTCGCGAGCAGGATCGCCTTGCGCTTCAGGCTCGGCGCGCGCGAGATCCAGTTGCCTTCCGGCAGCATGCCGACGACTTCCGAGTGCGCGTGCTGCGAAATCTGGCGCACCAGCGTCTTGCGATAGGCGTCGGGCATCCAGTCCTGCGGTTCGATCTTGCCGTCCGCGGCCATGACCGCGTCGAACCGCGCCTGCTCGGGCGACTCGGCTGCGGCGTCGAGCGATGCGACGTTGCCGGGGATGTCGAGGGATTGCGTGTACATGGCGGAGGATCTCGTCCGGTTGAATGTGTGCGAAGTATAAACCAACCGACCGGTCGGTTAATAAATTTCTCGCGGATTTGCGGGGAGATTCGGGTAAACGTGGGGCGTCGGGGCGCGATCGCCAGGGCAGGAAGACGGTCCGGCGCGTGAGACGGGCCGCTTCTGCGGCACAATGCCCGCTTTCCGATAAGGATTTCGCCGATGTCATTTCGAAGCAGTTTCGTCGCGACCGTACTGGGCGCGTCCGTGTTCCTGTCGCCGCTTGCCGCCTCGGCCGCACCGGCCGGGTGGGTCGCCGCGTGGGCGACCGCATTGCAGCCGATTCCCGACCTGGCTGCGCCGCCGCCGCTCTATCGCGCGCCCGACGTGGGCGGACGGACCGTCCGTCAGATCGTCTACCCGACGGTATCGGGGCATGCCGCGCGGATTCGCGTGAGCAATGCGTACGGTCGCGCGCCGCTGGTGATCGAGGGCGCCGGTCTTGCGCGCGCGGGTGACGGCGCGGCGCTTGCCGACGGGGCGAGTGCTGCCGTGCGCTTCGGCGGCAAGGCGTCGGTGACGCTCGCGCCGGGCCAGGAACTCGAAAGCGACGCGGTGGCGATCGACGTGATGGCCGGGCAGCCGTATGCGATCAGTCTGCGGATGGGCGCGAACCAGCGGATGACCGTGTGGCACCGCGTGTCGAACCAGCTCAATTTCGTATCGGCGCCGGGTGATCACGTGAACGATCCGGGCGGCGGTGCCTTCCGTGCGCGCTTTACCCAGTATGCGTGGGTGACCGAACTGGCCGTCGAGGCCGGGGCCGCGCGGGCGAGCGTCGCCGCGATCGGCGACTCGATCACCGACGGGCTGCGCTCGAGCCTGAACCGCAACCGTCGCTGGCCCGACGCGCTGGCGCGCCGGCTGTCCGCGGCAGGTTCGGATTCGCTTGGCGTCGTGAATCTCGGGATCAGCGGCAATCGTCTGCTGAGCGATTCGGCGTGCTACGGCACGTCGCTGGCGTCGCGGTTCGAGCGCGATGCGCTGTCGCGCGCGGGGGTGAAGGCGGCGATCGTGCTGATCGGTATCAACGACATCAACTTTGCGGCGATGCCGCCGCGCGCGGGGCTGGATTGCGACAACCCGCATACGCAGGTCACGGCGGCATCGTTGATCGACGGCTATCGCCGGTTGATCGAGGCTGCACACCGCCAGGGGGTGAAGATCTTCGGTGCGACGCTCACGCCCGCGGCGTTGCCGGCCGGGCGCGAGGCGATCCGGCTCGAGGTGAACCGGTGGATCCGAAGCGGCGGCGGGTTCGATGGTGTGGTCGACTTCGACGCGGTACTGCGCGATCCGGCGCGCCCGAGTGTGCTGCAGCGCCGCTACGACAGCGGCGACGGCATTCACCCGAGCGACGCCGGTTACACGGCGATGGCCGACGCGGTGCCGGTGGAGCAGCTGCAGGCCGTGGCTGGCGGCAAGTAAACTCGCCATATATATAGAACGACGGATTGCCGGCCGCTTCAAGGTCGCCGGAGGCACGTAGTTCATCGAACCCCAAGCCCCCGTGCGCGGCAGCGCACGGGGGCTTTTCAAAATATTTTCACAAAGGGGTTGCGCAGACGAGGGCACGTGCTTAGAATCACGCCTCTTTCGCGCTAACGGAAACGCAGCGCGGGAGAAGAAGGGAAGCGGTGCTGTCGGGCTGGTCGTAGCGGCCTCGGCGGTGCAGGAAGTTGAACCCCAGCCGTCGCAACGAAGTAGTTAAAAAGTTGTTGACGAACTGAAAAAAGCGGTTCATAATTTCGCTTCTCTGCTGCTGAAAACGCAGCGCTGCTGAGAAAGCCTCCGGGTCCTCGCAGAAATGCTCTTTAAA